>CAJXQE010000075.1 GCA_913058215.1 uncultured Verrucomicrobiales bacterium | reverse complement strand
CCTCGGTCTCGTGGGCTCGGAGATGTGTATAAGAGACAGCACCTAGCAGGGTTGCCTCCCGCACCCAATTGACTTTGCTTTGCGTTGGACGCTTCGCTTGCTCCTTCGGAGCACCCATCTCGCAGAGCTCGATTGTCTTTTTCCGCTTCGCTCCGAATCTGTTGCGCCATTGCCGCGTCCGATACAAAAACAACGCTGCCAAATCTCCATTCCTGCCTCAAACTACCACCCATGAAGCCCTTTCTTCTGCTCACGCTCATCATCTTCCTCTCCAGCCTCACCCACGCGCAGGACCGTCCCAACATTGTTCTCTTCCTTGTCGATGACATGGGGTGGATGGATTCGGAGCCTTACGGATCGGAATACTACGACACGCCGAACATGTCCCGACTCGCGAAGCTATCGATGCGGTTCACGGATGCTTATGCGATGCCACTCTGTTCTCCAACCCGGGCGACTTTGCTGAGCGGACAATATCCGAGTCGTCACCTCGTCACGACGGCGAGCGGGCATCAGCCGCCGCAGGAGCCGGGGGCGTCTCTTTATCCAGAAAAAGTGGCGCCGACGCAGCCCTTGATTTATGCGAAGAGCAAGAATTACCTCGACCCTGACATTGTCACGCTGGCGGAGATCCTGCGGGACGCTGGTTACCGGACGGGGCACTTCGGCAAGTGGCACCTCGGGGCGACACAACCGCACTGGCCGGATCAGAACGGCTTCGATACGACCTGGTTCTGCACGCCCGATCCGGGCCCGCCGAGTTACTTTTCTCCCTACGGCGTGGTGCCGGAGGGAGAGCCGGGCAACCGCAACAAAGTGGGCAACATCACCGATGGACCGGAGGGCGAATACATCACCGACCGGCTCACCGATGAGGCGATCGGATTCATTAAGGGCCATGCGGGAAAGTCAGGGGAGCCTTTTTTCCTGAACCTCTGGCAGTACGGTGTTCATGGTCCCTGGGGTCACAAGGAGGAATACACTCGCGAGTTTGCGAAGAAGACCGATCCGCGCGGCGAGCAGCGCAACCCGATCATGGCGTCGATGTTGAAGAGCGTCGACGACAGTCTCGGTCGCATCCTCGACACGCTCGACGAACAGCGGCTCACCGAAAACACGCTTTTCGTTTTCTTCTCCGACAACGGCGGCAATATCCACAGCAACGGCAAGGACGACCGGAAGATCGCCAATGTGGGTCCCGGTCATGCTAAATACGCAGCGATCCAGGACTGGAAAAAGTGGGCCGGGGATGAATATCCGACCAACAACGCCCCGCTGCGCGAAGGCAAGGCGAGGATCTATGAAGGCGGACAACGAGTCCCGCTGATGGTGCGTTGGCCGGGCCAGATCGAAGAGGGCAGTCTCAGCTCGGAGATCGTTCACGCGGTGGATCTCTATCCCACCATTCTTGAGGCGGCGAAGGTCGGCGCTCCCGAAGAGCAGCCGCTCGATGGTTTGTCCCTGCTCCCGGTGCTGACCGAGGGCGCGACGATCAAACGCGAAGCGATCTTCACCTGGTTTCCTTTCCCCCAGGGCGGCGCGACGGTGCGCAGCGGCAAGTTCAAACTGGTCAAGCGCTTCGAAACAACCGCAGCGCGTCCCAACCTGGTCGAGCTGTTTGACCTCGAGGCCGACATCGGTGAGACGAACAACCTCGCCGGGGAAAACCCCGAAATCGTGGCAAGGCTGACGGCCTTGCTCGAGGCGCATCTCGAGGAAACCGGAGCACTCCAGCCCAAGCCGAATCCGAACTACAACGCAGCGGCGGCGAGCGTGCAGGCGAAGGCGGCGCGCGCTCCCGATTTTGGCCTCGTGCCCAAGCAGTGCGAAACGCAGGTCGCGGAGGGGATTCTGAAAGTGACCCCGGCCGGAAAGACTCCCTTCCTCGGAACGGCCCAGGTCAAGATGCCGGGACCGATCGCCTTGCGCCTGACCGTGCGAAGTGAAGACGGCGGCACCGGACGCATCGCGTGGCGGAACGCTTCGCAGGAGACCTTTCCGGAAGAGCAAGTCGTCAATTATTTCGTTGCCAGTGGTAGCAAGTGGCAAGACGTGAGCGTGACGATTCCGGCCAAGGGCGTCACCAGCACGATTCGCATCCATCTACCCGGAGGGGCAGTAACGGAGTTTCAGGCGATCGAGTTTTCCGGGGGAAATGGGGCGAAGAAGGCCTGGGATTTTGAGAAGTGAGTTTTGGGTAAAGAGTCCCCAGCCCTCACTCCCGCTCCCACGAGAATATCCACTCAAACACGCCCGGCACTTCTTTGGAGCGCCCCGCGGCGGTGGCGTGACTGGCGCCTTCGAAGACCGAGATTTTCACCACGGTGGAGCCCAGCTCTTTGAGGGCCTTTTCCATCGCCGGGATTCCCTCAACCCGGGGCCTGGAATCTTTGTCTCCCACCATCGCCCAGATCGGCAGGTCCACCATTCCGTCAAGTTTGCTGAGGTCGGGAATGAAGCCCTTGGGAAGGATCGCGGCAAAACGATCGGGGTAGTTCATGGCCCACTCCCAGGTCCCTTTGCCGCCCATGCTGTATCCCATGCAGTAGATTCGCTTCGGATCCACGTCAGGATTCTCGCCGATCACGTAGTCCAACATTCTATTGAGAGAGTCAGGATCCCACTCGCCTTCGCTTAGCGGTTCCAGGACCAGGGCTTCATACTTCTGGTTCTCCGGCGTGAGCAATTGCCGGATCGCTCCCTGCCACTTCTTCTGTTCAATGTCCCGCCGACCTCCGCCCGAGCCGTGCAGGGTCACGACAAGAGGGAGCTTTTCCTGGGAGGTTTCGATCGGACGATAAAGCAGGGCTTTGGGTTTGAGCCTCGCAAATTCCGATGCCACGCCCTCGGGGATTTCCACGACTGCGACGCGATAGTTGCCCTGAGTCTCTGACTGTTTGCGAAGACCTCCTTTGCCTTTTTCTTTTCCTTTGCCTTTTCCGTTTTGGGCTTCGGCAGGGAGGCCGAGAACAACAAGCGCGGCGATGATGAGGAGATGGGCAATCTTCATGGAAACTTTCGGGGTGGGGGAGGGAACGAATCTGCGGGCAAGCATAGTTATCCCATAGCGATCGGAAGGGCAAGAAACGGCGGCCCGGGGGAGAGGGAGGCAAGAGAGGAATTGATGTTTAAAGATTCCTCTGCCCGGTTGGGATGTAGTTCAGTTACTTTGGTTGGTACAGTCCCAGAGCCGGACGGAATCAAACAGGATGCGGCAGCTTTCGCCGCCCTTGAAGGTGAAGCGGGGACCCAGTTTGTCCTTCTCGTTGATGATCGTGACGGCCTCGTGTTCGTAGGTCTTGGAGTCACCGTTGACGTCGATGACGAGGGTTCCCTTCTTGTATTCAATGATGAGGTCGATCCATTCATTGAGCGCCATTTCGGACTTTGGTTCGGCAAAAACGGTGCCGTCCGGTAGCCTGACCCGGTGTCCGCCGCCCTCGGTGATCCCCAAAGAGATCATGTGGTGACCAATCTGAAAACTGGGGCGGCCGGGGGTGAGCCCCGGCTTCTCGAACTGGTAGCGGAGGTGGCAGACGAACTGCTCCGGGATCTTGTTGAGATGCGCCACGGGTTCGAGTCCAAGGTGATGATCTCGATTGAGTTTCGCCATGGCTTCCTCGGCATTTTTGAATTGAGGATTCACGATGAGGTGGCCGCCTTCGATGGTTTTGCCTTTCGGGGCGCCCCAGAAATCGGGATTGAGTTCGCCGTTGAAATCGTCAGTGTAGACCAAGGTCCCGGTTTCGAAGAGTTCGGATTCGAAGGCGGGTTCCTCGGCAGAAAGATATGAGCTGAATGCCAGGGCAAGGGCGAAGAGGGGTAGGGCGCGTTTAGTTAGCATTTTTGAAAGGGTTGTTTGATGCGGGGGAGTGCCCGATGGTCATTCTTCCAGGATGGTTTTGATGAAGCCGGCCAACTCCTCGACTGAAATGCCGCCGGATTTGTCCTTGTCTGCTTGTTTTACACGGGTATCCAAGTGAGCGGTGGTGCCGAGGAAGGTCACGAATTCCTCCTTGTTGAGGACGCCGTCGGAATCGGCGTCCACTTCCGCGTGCCACTCGGCGGGAGTTTTTCGGGAGATCCGATACCACTTCATCTCCGAGATTTTGGGTTCGAATTCAGCCAGGTTCAGGGTGCCTGACTTATCTTTATCCGATTTGGAAAACCCGACTGCGCCATGCTTGGGGGAACGGTAAATAGCGGTCGCGTATTCGACATAAGAGAGCTCACCGTCGCCATTGCTGTCAGCCATCTTGTGCAACTCAGCGGGCGTCATCGTAAGCATCTCAGGGCTGGGTTTGAGCTTTTCCTTCGGGATCGGAGGGGTGACCCAGAGCGATCTGCCGATACCCTTGGAATCGACGCCTACGCGAATGACGAAACCCGGTTTGATTTCCTTTACCGCGTCCAGGAAGCCGACGTAGTGGATCCCGGTCTCCTCGTTGATCGTGAAGACCCGGCTTTGCCTGCGGTGATTGACGGTGATGTTGTTGCCATCGACGGCTTCGACAAAGCCGCTAAGAGCCTCGCCCTTTTCTTGAGCGGCGAGTTCGTTCGCAGCGAAGGTCAAGCAGATGGCAACGATAAGGAATGGGAAAATGGGTCTCATGGGGTGAAATATTGGTGATGTGATGGTTAGGACTGAAACTTACTTCCTGTGAAAGGGCTCGCTCAGCACCAGCGCTTGCACAAACTCGCTCACAGCGAAATCCCCGGTCTTCGCCGCATTCATGATCTCGTCTGCCAAATCTTCATCGGAAAAACCGAAAGGACGCCCAAGGGCATACGCGGTCAAATGCTCGGTGAATCCACGGGCGAAATCCTCCTCACGGGCAGCGATGAGGTCGCGCATCTCGTTGTAGTTGGCGAACTCAGGCCCATCGTGGAAGGAACCGGAGGTGTCGATCTCCCAGGTCTTTCCTTTTTTCCAGTTCTTTCCACTTTTGACTCGGTGTGTATTTGTCGTGCGCCACTTACCAGCAGCGTCGAAGTTTTCTAAACCGAAGCCAATGGGATCGATCTTGCGGTGGCAACTGGCGCATTGCGCTTCCTCCATGTGGGCGGCCAGTTTCTCGCGAGTCGTGAGCGGTTCGGCTGCGAGACGCGAAAGCTGGGGAACGTTCGCAGGCGCAGGTGGTGGCGGATCATTCAGTAGGTGTCGCAGGACCCAGGAGCCGCGTTCGACCGGGCTGCTTTCGATGCCGTCGCTGCCCATGGCGTGGATCGCAGCCATGCCTAACAAACCACCACGGGGTGAGTCTGTGGGCAGGGTGACTCTTTGAAATTCATCGCCGGTGACGCCGTCGATGCCGTAGTAGCTGGCGAGCAAGCCGTTGACGAAAATGGTGTCGCTCTTGAGTAGTTTGCCAATGCGGCCACCTTGGGGATCGCGGAGAAGGTGGGCGAAGGATTGATAGACTTCCTCGCGTGCTGCGGAGCGGGTGCTTTCGTCAAATTCGCGGTGCAGCGTCACGTCGAACTGGAAGAAATCGAGGCGCTCCATGTCGAGCCACTGGTGAAGGAAACCGGAGACGAATTCATCAGAGCGTGAATCGGCAACGAGACGATCAACCTGTTTTCGGAGGATGTCTGGATTGCTCAGCTCGTTTCGTTCCGCCAGCGCTAGCAGCTCCTGATCGGGCGGGGCGCTCCAAAGGAAATAAGAAAGGCGCACAGCCAGTTCGCGATCGTTGAGTTCGCGGTGTTCGCTTTCGTCGCTCGGTTCATTGAGGTAAAGAAATCCGGGTGAAGCGAGGATCACGCTGAGTGGGGTGCGGATGGCGATATCAAAGGGATCTCCTGCAGCGCGTCGGGTTTCGAAAATAGCAAGCAAGCGGTCGATGAAGTCGCTCTCGGGTCGGACTCCGCGGAGGGCCTGAAAGGCAAATTGTTCTAGCATTTTGCGCGCCCGTGAGGACTCGTCCGGATCTGCTTCGTGGCCAGTCAACCATTCCATAGTGGCTGATTGGCTATCCGATGAGTTCAGCGGTCCTTCCCACTCGACCCAATCGATCCACAGGGCAGGTTCCGGGCCGACGCCGGTTTTCGCCCGGGCGGCGCGGAACTGTTTGAGATCGCCCTTCGGGTCGCGCTTTTCGCGAAGCGCGAACTTGCGAGGGCCGTCCGCTGTCAAGGTGATGGGCACCTCGATGGTCTGAGGTTCGTCGGTGGTTCCGGTGATTTGAAAGGTGCTGAGGTGGTTGAACTGGTCCTTGTCGGGAACCGCACCCAGATCGACAAAATGCCGGTCCGTTGGCGTTCCTTCGACGGCGCCGATGCGGAAACGCAGTTGGTAATCACCGGGAGGAAGGGTCTCGACGACGTGCTTGGTTTCCTTCCAGCCCGAGGGCTGTTCCGGAGGCAGGGCGATGTATTCTTCCTTGTTCAGGTTGGAGATCGTCAGGTAGGAGCCGGTCTGAGTGAGCGAGTCTTCGAGGTAGCGGCGGTAGGTCGGACCGTTTTCTTCAAACGCACGAATGCGAAACTTAGCCTCCTGTTCATCCGCGATTCCTTTTTGAGGCTTACCTGTTTCGAGGAAGGTCTTGGCCTGTTCATGTCCGTCTTTGAAATAGCCATTGTAAGTGCCACCAACCTTGGCGTTGGCATGGTCCTCAACTTCACGTCGCTGGGTCCAGTTTGTGGGCTTGGCAGGGTGTGGGCCTTCCAGTTCCACCCAATCGACCCAGATAGCTGGAGGAATTCCGTAGCCGTTCTTTTTCTTTTCGGCATTGTAGGTTCCCCAGAGCGCCTTCATTTTGCCGTTGTTGGGTTGTTTCTCCTGCACCGCAAACTCGCGGAGAGTATCGGGACCCACCTCGATGGGAATCTCAAGGATTTGGGGCTCTGCAAGGGTTCCGGTAACCTGATTGGTGCTGATCGCTCTCCCTTCCAAACCCCAGTCCCAGTCTATACCGGTGTAGGTTCGCTGAGGGTGGCCGACCTGGATAAAGTGGCGCCCGGGATCAGAACCCTCCACGGCACCCACGCGGACCCGAAGCGTGTAGTCCCCGATGGGCAGTTTCTCCGGGGAAACGATGACGCGTCCGGTTCCCTTGGTGGGCTTCAAGTAGCTCCCCGTGTCCCGATGGGGCAAGTCCGCGTAGTGTTTGTAATAGGCGTGAAGGTTCGGCCAGTCGCGGTTGGCCTTTCTCGGAGCCCTTACATCTTCAAAACCGAAATCCCTGGCATCGGGGGCGTCCTTGAGGCGATCGGCAAACTGGTAGAAACGAAGGGGGTCCAGAATTTCCTTCTCGGTTTTGGCGATCTCCGCGATGATCGCCTGGTTCTCGGGCGTTTTGGCAACTTTGTCGACGCCTTTCTGCCATTGGGCATAGCGCTCAAAGGCGTCTTCCATTCTTTTGATTTCCTTTTCGTTTCTTAGATTGATCGTTTTCTCCGGCTCGACGCGATGAATTTCGGATTCGGTTAGATTCACCTTGGGGTGAGGCCCTTCCAGCTCCACCCAGTCAATCCAGATGGCTGGCGGGTGGCCGTAACCGTTCTCTGCCTTTAGCTTATTGTGAGCATCCCAAAGCGCCTTCAGGTTGCCGTTGTTGGGCTGTTTTTCCTGAATGGCGAACTCCTTGATTGTATCGGTTCCCACTTCGAGCGGAATCTCGATGACCTGTGGGTTTTCGATGGTGCCGGTGACCTGATGGCTGCTGATGGCCTGGCCCTTCAGTCCCCGGTTTCTGACCTCGATCTCGCGCTGGGGATGCCCGACCTCGATGAAATGGCGCCCGGCGGGTGAGCCCTCGACCTTGGCGGCGCGAACGCGGAGCGTGTAGTTGCCGGGAGGGAGTTCTTCGGGCGACACGATGACGCGACCCGTACCGTGGGCGACCTTCAAGTAGGTGCCCCGGTCACGATGCGGGAGCGCGGCATAGTGTTTGTGATAGGCCAGATTGGCCCGGTCTCCCGGGGGATAGCTGGCGGCAGCTTTCTGGGAATCGCGGAAACCGAAGTCTTTGGGATCCGGCGTGCCCTCGAGTCGATCGGCAAACGCGTAGAACCATTGGGGGTGATTGATCTTGGGCTCGGTTTTTCGGATCTCGGCAATCTTCGCCTGATTTTTCGGGGACTTCACGGCTTCATCGACGCCCTTTTGCCATTGGGTGAAGCGTGCGTGAGCATCTTCGATCTCCGCGATCTCTTTTTCGTTCGCGGGGTTGATTGTCTTCTCCGGTTCGATGCGGTGGATTTTGGATTCGGTCACCCCGGTGTCCTGGATCGGGCCAACCAATTCGATCCAGTCGACCCAGACGGCGGGCGGGGTGCCGTAGCCGTTTTTCTCCTTGTGACTGTCGAACTCCTTCCTCAGAAGTTTCCCTGATTCGGGCTGGCGTTCCTGAATGCCAACATCGCGAGGGGTGGTTGCGCCGATTTCGATGTCGACCTCAATGATCTGCGGATTCTGGATGGTGCCGGAAATTTGTTGTGTACTGAGCAGTTTCGTGAAGCCGAGTGAAGTTGCACTGCGACGCTGAGGGTGACCAATCTCAACGAAATGGCGAGAGGGATCGGAGCCCTCCACTGTGCCGGCACGAATCCGAAGCTTGTAGCTGCCGGGAGGCAAATCTTTCGGATCGGGGGTCACATCGAATCGTTGGATCCCCGATACAAGTTTCAGGTAAGCTCCCCGGTCGTTGTGAGGAAGCTCTGCGTAATGTTTCGTGTAGTCGAGGATTCGCCGAATCGACCTGTAGTGCGCCGCGGCGTTGATGGGATCCCCGAATCCAAAATCCCGGGGGTCGGGTGCTCCCTTCAAACGATCGGCGTTTTCGTAGAGCCGGAGAGGTTCCGTATCGAGGCGGGGATGCTCCTTGCGAAGTTCAGCCATGACCTCTTGATTGGCCGGATCTTTGGCCGCCTTGTCGATCCCTTCCTTCCAGGGGAGCCATTTTTCTTTAAACTTTTGTTCCTGACCTTTGATGATCTCCAAATTCTTGACGTTGACAGTTTTCTCCACCTCGACGCGATGGGTTTTGGCCACCACCCCAGTGCGGGGTAACGGACCTTCGAGTTCGATCCAGTCCACCCAGATTGCGGGAGGAGTGCCATAGCCGTTTTCTCTTTTGTTCCGATTGTAGGCATCGCGGAGATTCTTTTTGTCAGCTGGCTGTTTCTCCTGAATGCCAAATTCGCGCGGGGTGTCGACACCAATCTCGACAGTCGTTTCGATGATCTCTGGCTTCTCGATGGTTCCCGTGACCTGATGACTACTGATCGGAGGGGCGGCAAAACCTGCCGGAACTTGATTCACGCGCTGAGGATGTCCGATCTCGATGAAGTGACGTTCTGATGGCGAACCTTCGACGACTCCGGCCTTCACCCGCAGCTTATAGGTGCCGGGTGGTAGGTCCTTTTTCGGTGGAGTAATATCGAATCGTTGAATTCCCCATGTGAGTTTTAAGTAGGCACCTTTGTCATTGTGGGGGAGTTCCAGGTAGTGCTTCTCGAGCTCATAATTCCTTTGGTAACTTAATTGAAAAAAGTTCGTCGCTGACTGTTCGTCGGAGAAGCCATACTTCTCGGGGGCAGGGTATCCGGCCAGTTTGTTGGCGTTCCGGTAGATGCGGAAAATGTCGGTGTCGATGGTGGGATACTCTTTGCGAAGCTCGGCCATGACCTCCTTGTTTTTCGGAGCCTTGGCCGCCTTATCGACACCTTCCTTCCAGGGCAGCCATTGTTTTTCGTAAGTTTCCTTCAACTTCTTGACCGTCTCGGTGTTTTTGACATTCACCGTAGTTTCAGGTTCGACGCGGAAGACTTTCGTTTCCTGTCCCATCGCCGCCTGACGTTCAAACAATTCATCAATCGCGCTGCGACCGAGTTTTAGATACTGCTCAATTTGATCACTGGAAATGAACTGCGAGGCACCCACCGTATCAAACGTTCCGGAACCGCCATCTGCCGGCAAAGTGGCAGCATCAATCTGGACGCCGGTCAGGTGTTTGATCGTGTTTTGGTATTCCCGCCGGTTTAGGCGACGCATCGTGATCTCGCCGCCGGAGTCGGAAAGCGAGCGGCGTGCATCGACCATGGTCTGGGCGAGCGCGTCGAGGAAGTCCGCCTTTTCGTTGTTCCCGGGTTGTGGCTCGTCTTCCGGAGGCATCTCCCCGGAGTTCATCGAGTTGAGCACCTTCTGCCAAAGCTCGGCGTCTTTGAGATTGGTGACCTGGAATGGAATTTCTTCGAGGTTCACCTTGCCTTTTTCAGTGAGAGTGTCGTGGCACTCGAGGCAATACTTGTCGAAAAATGCGAAGTGCTTCTCGGGCAGGGCAGGGGTGGGTTCTTCCGCGTTCACCATAGGAACGAAGGCCAGACAGAGGAGGAATTGAATAGGAGGGAAGGGCTTCATGAAGTAGCTGTAGAACGTTTTTTGCGCATCTGGATAGTGGCTTCGTCGGAACCATCATGATAGGTGTCGAACCACTTGTCCCAGGGCGCGTCAACCGTGCCGTAATTGCATTCGAAAAACCGGTGGTGCAGTTGATGATGAAAGTCGGCCGCATCGAAGGCTCCAGTTTTTCCAAGCTGGAGTTTTTCAAAGCCAGCGTGCGAAAAGGCCGGACCCAGGCACCGGCTGAAAATGTGAACCAGAAAAATGATTGGATGGGACGGGACTACGAAATGGATGAGAACCGACGAAATATAGAGAATGTGTTCGACCGGGTGCATGGACATCCCGGACCAGGGACCAATGTGAATGTTGCGATGGTGGAGGCGGTGAACCGTTCGATACAGGGGAGGCCAGTGAAGGAGTCGGTGGACCCAATAGAAATGGGAAGAAGTGAGGACGGGCAGGGCCAGGAGCCAGGCGATAAAAACGAATGGGTGTTCCCTTAGAGAAAAGGTCGGGATGACTCCGTTGGCGGCGCCCCAAAAGTAGAGCACTTCATAGATTGACCAAATCGTTGTCCCGCTGGCCAGGGACCAGAAGATGTTGTCCCAAACCTGATTTCGGAAGGAGAATTTTCGGCTCTTCTCCAGTTGCTCACGGGGATCAAACTTCAAGCGTTTGCCCTGCATTCGAAAGGTGAAAAGGTAGAGGTGTAGTCCTCCGGCGATGAAAAGCATGAACAGGTAGTTGCGCAGAAAGAGGGAGCCCACCCATCCCGGCGACAATGACTGCGCCACGGTATCGTCAGGTGCAAAATATCGGAACACTAGAAACGCCATCGCGAGAAAGAGGACATTTCGTGTAATCGTGACCCACCTCTTCGTGAGCGCGAGGAACGCTTCTTTTGGTTTGGGAGGCCAATCAAACAGCGGCGAGAAAACCACCGGCGTCGTGTGGTTCCAAGTTTCCTTTTCTTTTGAGGAGGTCTCGCTCATCGCTTTCCGCTCCACTAGGCCTGCAACTCCTTCACGATTCCGGAGCTGTCCCCGTGTCTTTCAACATCTATGCCCATTCCCTGGAGCATCGTTAGCCACACGTTGCACAGAGGCGTGTCCTTGGGCAGGACTAGATGCTCACCTAACTTCAGGTTCGCTCCGCCGCCGGTGAGGACGGTCGGACAATTGGTGAGGTAATGAATCGAACTGATGTTCGAACCAAAAGCCAACGCGGTGTGATCGAACAAACTTGATCCGTCGGCTTCTTTGGTCGCCTTGAGCTTGTCGATTAAGCCGGCCAGCATTTGTGAATGGGCTTTGTCCTTGGTTTTGGACGCTTCCATGCGGTCGCCGGGGGCGTAGTGACTCACATTGTGGGCGCTGTGTTTGAGCTCGAGACTCGTCAGAAGCGTGTTGGCGGGGAGGCGATAGGTCAGCGCACGGGTGCTGTCGGTCTGCATTGCGGCGACGATGAGGTCATACATGATCTCGATTTCATGTTTACCTTTCAAGCCCGGTTCGGGTTCGTCGATGGGAGCTTTGGCTTTGGGAACGTCGAGCCAGTCTTCGTCTTTGCCGAGGCGCGTCTCGATGTCGCGGATGCCCTGAAAATACTCATCGAGCTTGTCCTTGTCGGTTTTCGAAAGGCCACGCTGAACGCGTTTCGCTTCGGATAGCACGGCGTCGAGCACGCTGCGGTTTTCAACGATGGCGGCCTGCCGTTGTTCCAGAGGAAGGTCGTCGGCCGAGAAAAGTTTGTGAAAAACCTGAACCGGATCGTCGTGTCCGGCGACGGGTTTCCCGCGCTGATCCCATGCCAGCGATAGGCCGGGACCATGCCCTTGAAGTTCGGAGCTGTTGAGCTGAATGGAGGAAAATCGCGTTTCTTGTCCGAGGTTCTGAGCGACGACCTGATCGACGGAAATGCTATTGGCCATGTTCTGGCCGGGCACGGAGTAGCGATTCGCTCCCGTCAGCCAAAAGGTGCTGCCCCAGTGAGCTTCGTTGGTGAATTGGTTGGAGCAACCCTGGACCAAGGTGAAATCGGATTTGTGACGGGCGAGGGGAGAAAGACCTTCGGAAAGTTTGTAGTCGGAACCTGTTTGGGCCTGATCCGGAAACCAGGTCTCTTTCGTCATCCCAAAGCCGGTGCCGAGAAAGACGGAACGTTTAGGGGGCGTGCCAGGTGCGGTGGAAGCCGCCGAAGCGAAGCGGCGGAAACCGATGGACTCCAGCGCGGGCAGGGCGATGAGCGCTCCTGTCCCACGAAGGAAGTGGCGACGATTGAATGGGGTCTTCATGATGAAAGGAAACGACAGTTGGGAGGTTTATCAATTCCCGTAGATACGGGTTGAGGCGCCCGGATGGCCGGGCCCGCCAGGCGTTCTCACATCAGGTCCACGAAACGACCTGAATTTGGACAAAAAAGTTGGATCTTTTTTTGGACCGACGCCGAACCCTCGCGGTCGGTCTCAATCAGCTTGATCGGGCGCGCCCCGATATAGCAAAAGCACAGCGATCTGCCGTGTCTGTTCTCCACAATCCCAGAGCCGAACAGAATCAAATACGATCCTGCAATCCGGCCCCCCCTTGAAAGTGAAGCGGGGTCCGGGTGCGGGAAAAATTCGGGGAACTATAGGCAGGCCGGTTACAGGGCCTTAACCCTGATATTCTTAACCAAAACCACGCTGCCCGGATCGTGTGCCTGAATACCGAAAGTGCCTTCGGATAGCTTTCTTTTGCCTTCGACATCGGCGGCTTCTTCGTAAACCACCACGGTCTCTCCATTGACCTTTGTTTCGATGCGCTTGCCTTTGACGATAATCTCGTAGCGGAACCACTCATTGTCTTTCGCAGGTGCTTCGAGATTCTTCTTCACGATATAGATGCTACCGGTTTTTACCGGGTCTTTCTGGGTTTGATTGATTTGCGCTTCGTGTCCAATGGGCCAGCCTTTGTCCTGGTATTGGGTGTGGAAAAAGATGCCGCCATTCGCGCCCGGCTTCGTCATCACATCCGCCACAAAGTGGAAGTCCTTCATCGACTTGGCTTCGCCTGAATAATAGATCATCGACGGATCTCCGTGACATTTGATAGCACCCTCTTCGATGGAAATGCTTTCAGGATTCCACTTGTCGATCTGCCAGTCGGTAAAGTCCTTGCCATTGAACAGCAGGATCCAGCCGTCTCCCTGTTCGGATTTGGTTAGGGTATTATCGTCTGCAGTTGCCGACGCTATGGAGGCGAAAATGCCGATAAGGCTGAGGAGTAATCCGTTTTTCATGGTGGTGTATTGGTATTTATTAAGTTCTATGACTGTAAAAGACTTTGCTCAATTAACAATCACCTCGATGAAAACCGGTCTTCGACCTTCTGGCATAGAGCGCCATTTTTATCATTCACTCCGTTAACTTAGGTCTGTTCATCGGTTCAATCGTTTTTAAGTTTTCTTACTTCCAGTTGGTAATTATTGTTTCGCCTGCCTCGCCCCCGGAATATTTCATTGCCACTTGGGCTCTGTCGATTTCACCGGAGGATGATTGAAACCAAACCTTTGCGGCGGCATTGCGAGTGCTGCGGGCTTGACTGTGAGTAGCAAAACGAAATGATTCAGGTATGACTCTCCGCTTCAGTCTCTGTTTTTGTTCCTGGATCACACTTCTCCTTGGATTTGCCTCCGTTTCAGTGGCCGGTCCTCCCCGGGTTGAGGCAACAAACATCCGCCGCGTCTTCCACAACGGCGAGCACAATGCGTTTACGGATCTGATCAAATGGAAGGATCGTTACTGGCTGACTTTTCGCACTTGTCCGGACGGGCACATGGTCCATCCTACGGCCTCGATCATGATCCTCTCCAGCGCCGATTTGAAGGAATGGCGTCAAGAGCATCGCTTTAGTGTAGCGAAGCGGGACACTCGAGACCCGCACTTTCTCAAATTTAAGGGCAGCTTGTTCGTTTACACGGGAACCTGGTATTGCGGCGATACCTCACCGGCGCGGGAGGATTACACCCTGAACCGGCATCTCGGTTACGCCGCCTGGACTGGAGATGGCAAGAGTTGGAAAAGTCCGGTGATGCTGGAAGGCACCTTTGGCCACTATATCTGGCGAGCCGCAAGCTACGACGGCAAGGCGTATCTCTGCGGACGCCGCAACCGTGAGTTCGATATCACCGCGATAGGCGAGGGCACCAGTGTCGAGTCGGCGATGCTGGAGAGCGACGACGGGTTGATCTGGCGAACCCGCACCTTATTCCAGGAAGCACGCGGCGACGAAACCGCATTTCTTTTCGAACCGGACGGACGGATTCTCGCAATCGGTCGATGTTTTCCCGATGCGCAGCTGCTGGAGTCATCGCCGCCGTGGACGACATGGAAACGCCGCGAGTTCGACCGCCATATCGGCGGGCCGCTCCTCGTGAAATGGGGTGAACACTACCTCGTGGGCGGCCGAAAGAGCGACAAGGACCTTGTTGGCGATCGCGGACCAAAAACGGCGCTCTACTGGCTTAACAAAGACGCCGAAGACGCTGAGGGACTTTTGACGGAATTCGTCGAACTGCCGAGCGGAGGCGATAATTCTTATCCGGGTTTTCTTGAATTGAGCCCGACGAGGGCGGTCGTGTCGTGGTATTCCTCGCATGAGAAAAACGATGCAGGCGAGGGGATCACGGCGATCTACATGGCGGATCTCGAAATCAAGGAGGCCCAATGAGTGAGCCTGTCGCATATCTCAAGGGCGAGTTTGTTCCCGCCTCGCAATGCGTCCTCCCGGTATGGGATTTGGGAATCGTGCTGGCCGCCTCCGTCACCGATTTCCTGAGAACTTTTCATCAGAAGCCCTACCGGATGGAGGACCACGTCCATCGCTTCTACCGCTCATGCAAATACGCGCGCATTGAGCCGCCGGTTAACATCGAGGAAACCATTTCGATATCGGAAAAACTTATCGCAGAGAACAGCAAGCTTCTCGGGCCGGACGAAGAACTCGGTCTGGTCTACTACATGACCGCGGGCGAGAACGCGGTTTACGCTGGTGCCGCCGGGATGCCCGACGAACTAAGTCCCACTTATATTCAGCACACCTTTCCGCTGCGTTTCCCACTTTGGCGCAAGCTCTTTCTTGAGGGAGCCCACTGCATCACTCCGGCGCCGCGCCACTGGCCGCCCCAGTGTCTCTCTGCCAAGATTAAGAACCGCAACCGCCTCCATATGTGGATCGGAGAACAGGAGATCCGTCAGGTCGATCCGGGAGCGATGGCCTTGTATCTTGATATCGACGGAAACATCACCGAAACGGGCGGTTCCAATTTCGTGATCTATCGCGACGGTCAAATCGTGTCTCCGCGGCGCAACAACATTCTCTGGGGTATCAGCCTGACTGTGCTCGAAGAGATCGCCGCCGAGATGGGAATTCCCTTTGTCGAAGAAGACATTCAAACTTACGACGTGATCAATGCCGACGAAGCCTGGATTCCTTCGACTCCCTATTGTCTCGGTCCAGTGGTTCGGATCAACGGTGCCCCCATCGGCGACGGAACTCCCGGACCGTTGTGGCGGCGCATCCTCGACCGTTGGAGCGAGATCGCCGGGAAGGACATCTACAGCGAGATGACGAATTTGCCCCCTCAACCCCGGCAGGACCGACGCCCCGATAAAGACCCTTGAATAAGCAAATTCCTATGAGTTCGCCGGATCTTCAAAGCCGAATTTGCTGCGTGGATGAATGCGCTTGGATAAGCACCTGTATTCCCCGATGACTGCTACTGCGTCCGTCCCAAGCGGGAACAACTCCCGGTTGATGCATTCGTTATCAATCCTAAGATTAGTCATGAATCTTCGCCACACTACTTTCAGCGTTCTTTTCGTTCTTCTGGCAAGCAGCAACTTTTCTCTGGCCGAGCCAAAACCGGAAATAATCGCACAAGCTTCTGACGGCTTGAAGAATCCTTTTGGAATCACCTTTGATTCAAAGCAAAACACCTACATCGTTGAGTACCTCGGTGGACGCATTTTCCGCATTGGAAAGGACGGCGAACTGGAGTATTTCTCAGGAAAACCGGAAAAAGGATTTGCCGGCGATGGAGGTCCTGCAAAGGACGCTGTCTTTAACGGCATGCACAACGCCGTCTGCACAGCGGACGATCAACTCTATATTTCCGACACCCGAGGCAACCGCATCCGCAAAATTGATCTCAACTCAGGAGTCATCACCACTTTTGCCGGCACGGGTGAAGCCGGATTCACCGGTGACGGAGGACCCGCTTCTTCGGCACAGCTGAGTGATCCTATCTCAATTTCGTTGAGCAAAAATGGTGATCTTCTTCTAATCTCCGACATCAATAATCGACGCATCCGTGCAATCGATCTTAAGAGTGGACAAATCAATACCGTTGCGGGAACAGGCAAAAAAGCTGTGCCGAAAGACGGCGCGCTGGCGACCGAAGCTCCGCTGTTTGATCCACGAGGATGCGCCATGGATTCCAAAGGCAATCTTTACATCCTTGAACGGGGCGGTCACGCACTCCGTATCGTAGGGAAGGACGGCAAAATTAGAACGGTCGCCGGAACCGGAAAAGCCCACGCTATAGATGGCCCTGGACTGGAAGCCGGCCTGAGCGGGCCTAAACATCTGTGCATCGATGAGCAGGATAGAGTCATCATTGCGGATGCGGAAAACCACCTTATCCGTCTCTACGATCCAAAAGATGGCTCAATAAAAACGATACTCGGGCGCGACACTAAATTGAACCGACCCCACGGCGTCACTGTTCACGAGGGCTGGCTCTACATCGCCGATAGTTGGAATGACCGAGTCCTGCGCATTCAATGGTGATCTTCCGCTCCACTTATCGGATTCAAGGTTTCAGCTCTTTCACATCTTCCTCCGATTCGATGCTCATGCTCTTGTCGTGGATCTTGAGGGGCACTTGCCTTCCCTTAATTAATGCAGGACTAACGCAACAATAAATTTCCTGACACCGCCTCAAACTCGACCGGATCACTTGGCCAGCAACCAGTCTTTCACTGCTTCGACATTTTCGAATTCGGGAATCCAGGCGAGCTCGTCAGGGAGATCGGTCGTGAACTCGCATCGCAAGCGAACGGGGTGGGCTCCGGATTCGATGGCCGCGTATTGGTTGTAGATCCGATCATCGACGAGAATGGTCTCCTCCGGCTTGAGCTGATACTTTTGATAGCACTCTCTCAGCCGATCGATCTTCGCGGTATCGTGCATGAACTCACCATGTTGTACACATTCGATCGTCAGGAAGTCGGTGACGGGGGCGAGGATGGTATTGAGGTAAGCCATTTTGGCTTCGACATCAAAGGTCGCTGACATGGTGAACTGACGGTAACCCAATTCATTCAGCTCTTTGAGAACTTCAATCACCTTGGGGTAGAGTGGTCGATTCGTGAAATAGCTTTGGTCAGCACAAAAGTCGCGATCCATTTCGGCTCCGTGTTCCGGGTGGGTCTTTAACTCCAGCGCGCCATACTCCGGAACGATTGGCAGGACTTCGGGGAGTTGCTCCCATTTCAGATCCTGGTATTGATCCCGGTAGTTGGGATGCCCGGTTAAGAAATGGAAGTAGGCGTAGTTCAGATCTGCCAAGACCCCGTCGACATCCCAGAAGATATTTTTGATGTTGGTTCTGTCCATTTAAGTGAAGAGGCGTTTTGGAAAGGAGGAGCGTGAAGCGCTTAATCCATGTCATCCACGTTCAATCCCTTAAAATCCATGCAAAAGGATTTCGCGGGGCTTCGCAGTTAGCATGGATTAAACATGGATTTTCACGGATTACATGGATTTTCTGATGTAGTGCATTGCGTATGTTACGCAATCAGCGCACACCGCTCACTTCACAAACCGCACTGGTAGTTGCGGCGTGCTTGTCACGGTGAGTTGCACGTCATCCACGAAGTAGCCGCCCAGTTCGATGGGGGTTGATGTGCCCCTGCGCGTGTTGGCAGAGACAGCGATGAGCGCCATGGTCGCTTCTGAACTCAGGATGCAGGAGGTGGAGATGGTGGCTGCTTCATCTCCGGGGGCGAGCTTGACGGACTGCTTGCTCAGGGCTTCTGCTTCACGAGTCACCTCGGGCCAATTGTTGCCGATGGATTCGGGTTCTCCCTGGAAAAGGTAGATGCGGATGCTCGAATCAAGTTTAGGCAAGTCGGCATCATTGGGGGCTTGTTCCCGGTGAAATTGGGCACTGAGTTCCAGCGTCAGTTGAGAGTCTGGTCGATCGGCGTCCCATTGACGGCGCATGGAAACGAGATCGATCAGTTGAAAGACCGAGCAATTGGAGGCACCCCCGTCAGGATTGCCAATGACATTTCCGGTTTCGAGGAATCGGAGCGTTCGGTTTCCGTCGGCCTCCTCAATGACTTCAGCAGGGTTGCCACTCCAGTATCCCAATCGAGTTGGGAAGCCTGCTTCTACTGGTCCTGACATGGACTGAAAATCGCCATTCGCGACCGGAATGAAACTCGCTTCCGATTTGGGCGAGTTCACCGCCCAGACAACGCCCACTCCCATCAAGCCTACAAAAGCACCGGTGACAATCGCAGCGGCAAGTTGTTTGGGCCAGGCAAAGGAATGAAGCGGGCGATCCTTTTTGGTTTCGGGGGCAGGGAAGGGGATGGTTTCCAGATCCAGCGCCACCGTTTCATCGCCGAGTGCGCCGTGAATGCGAGCAGCCTTGAGGTAGTCAGATCGCACCGCGACATTGTTGACGATTTGCTCAGAGAGCGCTGCCGCTTCCTCATCGGAGCTTTGTCCGTCGAGGTGCTTTTGGATGAGGGCTTGCCAATCGCTTGTGTCAGTCATGCCAGTTCGGAGTTCATTTTTCGTTCAATGCACGCCTGCAGATCGCGGCGGGCACGTTGGATCGTTTTGTAAATCGCTTCGACCGTCCGGCCTTCGCGCGCTGAAAGTGTTTCGGGGCTGTGCCCCTCAAGGTAATAACCTTTGACCTGGCGCTGGGCTTTTTCGCTAAGTTTGCCGAGGCAGGTGGCGAGATGCGTTTCAATGGCGTCGTCAAATTCACTCGAGTCCTGCATTTCGTGCTCGAGCGCTTCCATGGCCTGTTCGGTGAGTTGGGCCCGGCGGGATTCTCGGGAGAGGAAACGCCGCGTCTCGATCCGCGAAAAGCCCATTGCCCAGTTGAGGAAGGGACGGGCGGGATCGTAAGTCTCAAACTGCCGCCAGAGCGCGACGGCGGTTTCCTGAAGGATTTCGCGAGCGTCAGCCCGGTGGGGGACCGAGACGAGAATCGAACGCAGCATCACCGGCTCGCTCACAAGGAGGAGGCGGGTAAAGCGTTCGTGCGAGTCGTTGTGGTCCGCGGTTGGCATGGAGGAAAAGAATAGCTTCCACTACTGGTCCACGGAAGGACGGATTATTGGACAAAAAAGTTGGGTCTTTTTGCGTGATGGGCGCCAGTACCCGCCACCGCGTCATCACCTTCGTTGGATTGACCCGGATCCGGAAAACCGCTATGCCTTGAAGTCGCTGCAAGGCGTCCGGCATCTCACTCTCCAATCCCATTTTTCCCGACTCATGATCGAAACGATTCGAAACCTGTTAGCTGGACTGCTCCTACTGATCGTCCTGGCCGCCCCGCTCCGAGCGCAGGAATACGATGTGATCATCCACGGCGGAACGATGATCGACGGCTCCGGATCCCCGGGCGTTCGGGCGGACGTCGCGATCAAAGGAGCGCGCATTGCGAAAATTTCCGTGGAGCCGATCGAAGCACAGGGCGCAAAACGCGTAGACGCAAGGGGCCTTGTCGTCACACCGGGGTTCATCGATATGCACGCGCACATCGACCCGATCACGAAGCTGCCCGAGGCGCAGAGCATGGTTCGGCAAGGCGTCACGACAGCGGTTGGAGGACCGGATGGCGGTGGTCCGTGGCCGCTCGGTCCCTATCTCGATCAGTTGGAGCGGCAGGGTGTCGGCCTCAATGTCTGCATGCTGGTGGGACACAATTCCGTGCGGCGAAAAGTGATGAAGCTGGATGATCGCGCGCCCACGGACGAAGAGCTTTCCAGGATGAGCGAGATGATTGCCGAGGCGATGGAGGAAGGTGCCTGGGGTATCTCTACCGGGCTCAAGTATCTGCCAGGTTCCTTCGCAGAGATCGATGAGATTGTGGCGCTGTCGAAAGAAGCCTCGGCCCGCGGCGGATTCTACACCTCGCATCTGCGGGAGGAAGGATTGGGCCTCATTGATGCGGTCAAGGAGGCGATCGAAATCGGGCGGCAAGCGAAGATCCCGATCGTCCTGACGCATCACAAGGTCGTTGGTCAGCCGATGTGGGGCAAGAGCAGCGAGACACTGGCTCTGGTGGACGCGGCACGCGAGGAAGGGCTCGACATCATGATGGACCAATACCCTTACACTGCCACTTATACCGGCATCACGATTCTGGTTCCGGCCTGGGCGCGCGCCTTCGGGACAGAGCGGTTTCTCGCACGACTCAAGGATCCAGAGACCCGGGCCCGGATCAAGAAGGAGATCGTATTCAACATTGAGAACGATCGCGGCGGAGGCGATCTGCGTCGGGTCCAGTTTGGGTTGGTGAAATGGGACCGCGACCTGGAAGGCAAGACCCTCCACGACTGGGCCGTCATGAAAGGGCTCGAGTCGACGTCTGAGAATGGAGCCGAACTGGTTATCGAAGCGATTCGAAACGGCGGTGCCTCCTGTATTTACCACGTGCTGGATGAGAAAGACGTCGATCGAATCATGCGCCATCCCATGACCATGATCGGCTCGGACGGGCGACTAACCGAGCCCGGCAACGGCCACCCTCACCCGCGCTGGTATGGGGCTTTCCCGCGGGTGCTCGGTCACTACGTTCGGGAGAAGAAGACACTCGAGTTGGAGGATGCCGTGCGCAAGATGACCTCGCTGTCCGCCGCGCGAGTCGGGCTCGAAAAACGGGGGCTGGTCGCGGAAGGCTACTTTGCGGACCTGGTGGTTTTTGATCCAAAAACGATCATCGATAAGGCCACATTCAAGAAGCCACATCAATACCCCGAGGGAATTCACCACGTCTTCGTCAATGGCAAGGCGGCCGTAGCTGATGGCAAGTTCCAGGGCCTGCGCGCCGGACGTGTTTTGAGGCGAACCGATTTCAGCGAAGGCGATGTGTTTCCGGGAAAAGACTGATCGAGATCGTCGATCCGTAAGTCAGCGCTGCAAGGGCGAAAGGGGGGCGGTTGAGTTCGCTCCGGACAGATTTGAAATTGTCGAAGGAAGGAAGATTGGCATCTTCCGCTACAATCCTTTGCCGTAGCAGAACTTGCCAAAGTTCTAAGGCTTGGAACGTGAGTGTCAGGATCACTAAAAACACTGCCATTCTCGCCTGAGCCCGGAGTATGCGAGTATCGGAACGATGGAGATTTTGTCGATTTCCTACTGGTAGCGTTTTGGGTTCAAAATGCTTACCGCCGCTATGGTGGGTCCTGGCAACGAATTCAGCGAAAAAGCAAATTCAGTAGTGTTGACAGTTTCTCCGATTTTTCTAGCGACCCAGAGAAGTTTCGACAACAATCAGTGCTTATGAAAACAATCTTGCCTCGATTCCTCATTGCCGCTGCTTTTGTGATTCTCACCGGTTCACTCCACGCTGAAACCTATTCCATCGATCTCAACCGCTTCGGGCGTCTCGTGTTGAAAACGGACGAGAAGAAGGTGACCATAACTCAGGGGAGCAAGTCGGAGGACGATAAAGTCCGCTTCGAGAGCAAAATAAGCGCGGCTGGCAACAATAGCTTTACCACTCCGTCGGGTGTGACGTTTACGGTCTTGGAACTTGCCGCACCTTATATCAGAGACGCAAACCGCGGCATCAACAGTGGGAAATGGTCGATCACCGTTTCCGGAAACGGGGCTGAGTATACGAAGGTTCTCGCCACTATCAAGGAAATGACCGGTTACAACGAAAATGTAGTCTACGGGGATAAGTTGGACTAAAGAGAACCGCCGCCTGTTTCGGAGAAAACGATCCCGAACTGGCCGAACTGGCCAAGCGCGATCTCGAAGAGTCCCTGCTTTATGCCGTGGCGTTCCCAAGCCACGAAGTGGTGGAACGCCCGATCGAACCCTACCTCGAAAAGCTGTGATCAAATTTCTGGCAAAAGAATAAGTCGTTCGGAAAATTGTCCCAGTCTCCGGTAGCAAAGGGGTCAACTCCCCGGCTGGATTTGCGCGGGGTCTGTGCTTTTCGTTAAGCCGGCCACTGTGAGCAAATCGATGCTACGCGAGGTAACGTTTCGCGTCCTCGATGACCTCATCGAGGCAACCCGGTTCGAATGGCGAACGCAGTCCGGCGGATTTGAGCAGTCCGGTGTAGTCCTTGCTGCCGCCGCGGGTGCAGAGTTCTGCATAGGTTTCCAAAGTTCCTTTGGCATCCGTGCGCGATTTCGACCAGAACTGCAGGGCACCTGTCAGGGCCAGACAATAGTCGATGTAGTAAAACGGGCACTGATAGATGTGCGCCTTTTGTTGCCAGAGGCGTCCACTGCTCTCGGCCGGAAGGTCGGCGTAGTCCCACCACGGAAGGTAGGTCCGCTCGATCTCCTTCCACATCTCGTTGCGTTCTTCCGGCGTGGCCTCTGGATTCGCGTAGACCATGTGTTGGAAGTGATCGATCGATACTCCGTAGGGTAAAAATTGCAGATAGGCACTGAGGTGGAGGCGGCGTAGTTCCTCGGCTGCTCCTTCGCCGTAGAATTTTTCCATGTGCGGCCAGGTGAGAAACTCGAGCGCCATCGAGTGGATCTCGCAGGCCTCGGTGGTCGGCCAGACGATGTCGCTCATCGGCTGATTGCGGCTGCTGTAACTCTGAAACGCGTGGCCCACCTCGTGCGTGAAGACGTCGACGTCGCCGCGTGTGCCGTTGAAGTTGGCAAAGATGAAGGGGAATTCGAACTGGTGGAGAAAATCGCAGAATCCACCACCGGCTTTACCTTTTCGCGATTTCAAATCCATCGCTCCTCGGGCTTTCATCTCGCCAAAGAAGCTGCCCAGTCCCGCGCCCATCTCGTCGAACATCTCGGTGGCTCGATCGACCATCCAGTCGTGGTCGCCTTGCGGCTTCGGGTTGCCGCCCACGGTGTGGACGCAGTGATCCCAAAACATCAGCTTCTCCACACCGAGTGTCTGCTTTTGCTTTTTAGCGACTTCAATCGCGAGCGGCACGACCTTGTCGCGCACTTCATCGCGAAAGGCAGCCACTTCATCCGGACCGTAGCCAATACGCGTCATGCGCTGGTAGCCGAGCTCGGTAAAGTTGTTGTAGCCGAGTTTCACCGCCATCGATTGGCGCAGCGCCACCTGCTCGTCATAGATTCGGTCGAGTTCCGGGGCCTTGTCGATGAACCACTTCGAATTGGCGCGATAGGCGCCCTCGCGCAACTCGCGGTCAGCATCATCACCGAATTTATTGAGCTCGGAGATCGTAAACTTTTCTCCCTCGAACTCGATCTCGGCGGCTGCCGTCAGCGCGGTGTATTCCGATTGCAGTTTTGCCTCAGCGGCCATGTCGTCCTCGATGACAGAGGCGAAGCTCTTGGTGTTGCATTCCCATTTGGCGAACAGAGTCGGTGTCAGGGTTTCCTCTAACTCGCTGCGGAATGGCGAGTCGAGCAGCGCCTGTTTGAACCTGGTTTCGAGGTCGGCGTATTTGGGTGCGATGGCGTCGAGCTCGTCCTTCGCCGATTTGTAGGATTCGTTTTGGGTGTCCTGTTGAAAGTGGATGTAGGTGAGTGATGCCCATTCTTTGAACTGGCAGAGCAAGGCGTCCCAATCGGCGACGATGGCCAGACAGTCGGCTGCGGATTCGGCGGCTGCGAGACGGGTGTGAAACTCGCCATACTGCGCGGTGGTAGCGGCCAGATCAGGCTGGGGGATGGAGTAGTCGGGAAAGGTCGATGCCATGATAGACTTACTTTGTCGGGCATCTGAATTAGTTCAAGAGTTTGTGTGAAGGGCGGTTGATCCCTGTTCGTGCCGGGCTCTTTTCAGAGAAGGCGCGAGCTCTTTACCTCTGGAGCCGGTAGTGCGCACCGCGTCCTTTGCCGCGAAGTTCGGCATGGCCGTATTGAATGAGCTCTGAGAACTTGTCTTTCAAGGTGTGGCGATTCGCTCCCAGAGCTTCAGCGGCTTCGCTGACCGAGAGGGTTCCGCGCGCCTTCAGCACTTCGAGCAGGCGTCCGGCCAGTGGTGAGAGGTCTTCGGGAAAGGCGTCGTCAGGGGGCGCGGGGTGGGGGGACTCGGAGTGCTTACCAAGACCTTCGCCAAGTCGCTTTCGAAGGCTCTCGGTCTGGGACTTCAGTGACCGCAGGAAGAAGAGAATCCACGGTTCCCAATCCGCGTCCTCCCGGAAGGAAGTCTGAGTGCGACGGAGCGCGAGATAGTAGGCCTCCTTATTGTGTTCGACCACACTCTCCAGTGAGGCGTAGGATGCATGGGCATAGCCTGCCCGCAGGAGCATCAGATTCGTGAGCACGCGAGAGAGCCTGCCGTTCCCATCCTGAAACGGGTGGATCGCCAGGAAGACCACATTAAAAATAGCAATGCGCAGCAGGGGATGAAGCATCGGGTCGGCTTCTTCTTTGGCGTGCCAGCTCAACAGGTTTTCCATTAGCTGAGGCGTCTCAAAGGGGGAAGCCGTTTCGAAGACGATTCCGATCTCCTCGCCTTCGGCGTCGAACGCGGCCACATGATTGTCGAGCGTCTTCCACTGACCACGATGGCGCTCATCTTTGTCGCTGTAGCGCAAGAGATCGCGGTGCAGTTGCAGCAGAATGTTCTTCGAGATGCGAAGCTCCTGCCGAATCGTCTGAATCGATTCCATGACGTAGGCGTAGCCGGCCACTTCCTGCTCGTCCCGGGTCGGAAAGGACTCCTTGCCCAAGGTTCCGAGCAATTGTTCCACCTCGGTATCGCTCAGTCTGGCCCCTTCGATTCGGGTGGAAGAACCGGCACTTTCGATAGTGGCTATCCTTCTAAGAGAACTCAAGGTATCCGGGGCGAGATCACCCAGGGCACGCCATTCCCCTTTGAACTCATCGATCGCAGCGATCAGAGTCAGGAAGTCGTTGGTCAGGGGAAAGACCGGTGGCAGCGGAAGGTGCATGAAGGTAGTTTACCTCCAATTTCCTCTATTTTCATCCATTAAGATCCAATTCCATCCGTTTGTGGGGATTCTTTTGAGGTCTGTCCCTTGGATTCCGAGCCCATCCAGATCCCCAATTAGATTTGCGCGGTGCCTCTCTTTTTCTTTGAGGAAGCCACGATGAGCAAAGCGATGTTCGACGAGCTAAGCCTTACCCGAATGGACGAATGGCACTGCTTAAAGCGATCCTGACATTCACGTTCCAAGCCTTAGAACTTTTGCAAGTTCTGCTACGGCAATGGATTGTAGCGGAAGATGCC
>CAJXQE010000074.1 GCA_913058215.1 uncultured Verrucomicrobiales bacterium | reverse complement strand
ACGAGATCAGCCTCGGTCTCGTGGGCTCGGAGATGTGTATAAGAGACAGGATCGCGCCTCTGATGGAGCTACTATCCGCCAGCAAGGTCATTAACTCAGGAAGGGGGATTCCTCAGCTATGAAACATCTCAAGCGGCGCTGGAAAACTTTGAGCATTGTTGTCGCGGCAGTGTTCTTGTTCTTCGCTGGCCGCTATACCGGGTATCGCAGCGCCGAACGGTCTCGCATCGTCACTGAATCTGCCAGCGGCTCAGAAACTGTAACCCTCGTTCCGAATCCAAAGGGGGAATACCCCACAGAGGCAACAGACGAGACTACCGCCTCCAAACCGGAGGAAGCGCCCAGGCCGAAAAGGCTCCGTGTTGAAGAGATGCCGTCGGCCTACCTGAAAAGCTTTCTCGAAGCTGAGGATTTTGCCAATCGACTTCCTGAAATTGAGCGGGAATTTCTGGCTCAAAACCCTCTCTATTCTAAGGCTCTTGAGATTGAAGCCAGGATGAAAGAGCAGAATGATCTGGACTATGAATCTGAAGATTCAAAAAAGATGCAAAAGCTTTGGGAAGAGTGGCATGAAACTCCAGGCAACTCTCTCAGACTCTTCATGAGGCGGCTCATTCAATGGCCCGACGCTTATCTTTCAATAATGGACGATCCTCAGCTTGCACCATTCATCGAGAACAGGCTGATCACTGATGGGTCAGGATCGATAGCCAATCAGTTTCGCGCAGACCTGCACGAGACCGTCGGATTCTCAATGGAGGGAGTAGATCCGATTGACGAAGGGATCACAGATCTCGCTGAGTTCCGCGGACAGTTTCAGCGGTTTGCAGATCAACTGACGAGCGTTCCCGAGAATCAATTCGCACTTGATCCCCTGCCTCCACACTTTGAAAAGGAGATCCCTCGAATGATCCAGAAGATATTGAGGCGGAGAACAATCTTGCAGTATCGCCATGAAGCTCTCCCGGACTCTTTGAGCACAGACCGTATCGAGCATGGTACCAAACTAAGTGAGATTTCGAGACGACTTGGATGGCGCACGCCACTGGAGGTTTTCGAACTCAGAGAGCGAATCCGAAAAAGCGATCGTCTTAAATATTGATGAATAGCGTCACAAAGACCATTGGCCTTCGGGGACTCTGATCCAAGAGCAACTTCCCTATCCTGTGGTGCGCAGCCCTGAAGCGATTGCACTGATCGAGACAAGTAACTCCTGCGGAATTTCTTCCCCGGTAGCTCGCCATTCCCGAAGTTGCTCAACCTGCTGCAGGTGAAGTTTCCGCAGGGGGGCATCGCGCAACTCGAGAGTCTTGATAAATCGCGGCCGGCGTTCTTCAATCGACTTCTGGAACAGTTTGTTAAGACCACTTTTCGCCAACTCCATCTCGACACCGATTCGATTCATAAAATTTTCACGAAGCGACTCGTCTTCGACCAGAGATGCGTAGGAATTCATCAAATCCCAATCAGCGCTCACAAGATTGGTTTCCAAACTGGTGAAGACATAGCGTGGGAATGTCGATTTCCTGATGGTTTGACAGAGATGGTCAAACTGATCCGGAGACTCTTTCTGAAGTTTATCCAATGCCGTTCCGATACCATACCAGCCCGGTAAGTAGAAACGGGATTGAGTCCAGCTGAATACCCAGGGAATGGCCCTAAGGTCATCGAGACTGGCGGTGCCGGTCCTCCGCGCAGGACGTGAACCCATCTCAGTCTGCTCAAGCGCATCGATGATAGACGCCTGCCTGTAGAATTCGATAAAGCGATCCGATTCGATCAATTCCCGATAGGCTTTCTCGCTCCACTCTGCCAGTTGGGGCATCAGATCGATACCGGGCTCTTCAGGCGGACTTGTCTTTTGATGAACGGCCGTTGTATGCGTCACCGATGCCAGGAGGCTTTCGATATGATAGACCGCATTGTCAGGATAGGCATACTTTTGAGCGATAGACTCCCCCTGCTCCGTCATCCTGAAACTCCCGCTCAGTGACCCGTGAGGCAAAGCCCGCAGGAACCAATTGGTAGGGCCCGCCCCCCGACTGATTGTGCCTCCCCGCCCGTGAAAGAAGCGAATGTCAATGTCATGGCGCTCTGCCGTTTCTGTGATGGAACGCTGGGCCTTCTGAAGAGCCCATTGACTTGCGAAGATCCCACCGTCCTTGTTGCTGTCACTGTAGCCGAGCATGATCTGCTGCATCTTTCCATTGAAGGCAAAACTACGTTTTGCGACGGGATGCTTGAACCAGGATTCGATGATCCCGGAACTGCGATTCAGATCATCCAAAGTTTCGAAGAGCGGAACAATCGGCAAGGGGCACACCGGCCCTTCCGCCGAAGATTCTGTGAACCCAGCCTCTCTCGCAAATAGTTGAACGACGAGCAAATCGGAAAGCTGCCTGGTCATACTCACAATGAGAGACCCGAGACCTTCGCCGTGCTCTCTCCATTGCCGGGCCAGAACATTGTAACACTCTCTTACAGTGTCTGCTTCCTGCCCAGCTGAGTGATCACGGGCAAGGAACGGACGAGGCGATTCGAGTTCTTCGCTTAAGAAATCAACCCGCCTGGTCTCGGGCCAATCAGAAAAGTTTTCACCACCTTCAATACCTGCAGCCTCCAACAATTGGGATACGGCTTTGTCGTGAAACTCACTGTTCTGCCTGATATCGAGATCTGCGAGATGCATCCCGAATATCGACAGCAGCTTGCGGATCGGCTTCACATAGGAATCAGCGAGACGGTTTGCTTTGATGTCCCGAAGCGATCGCTCATACAACTCAAGATCAGACCGGAGTTGATCCACCGGATAGTTCAGTTCCGATTCCAGAATCGCCCGAATTAAATATCCATAAGCCCTCCATGGCTCATTGGGATTTCGCTTTACGATATAAGCGCCAGTGTCCCCCAGAACGACTGACAGTTCTTTTATCCTCTGCGAAAGATCCAGAGGAACGTCCCCGTGATCAACCGAGATCGTTAGATGTTGCGCCGCAATTTCCAGTTCCCTGCGATAAAGTTTAACAGCATGCTTCCGCAAAGATTCCAGAGTCGAATGGGTCACTTCTGCAGTGACGAACGGATGCCCGTCCCGATCTCCCCCAATCCAAAGCCCAAATCGAAGTGAGGGGCCATGAATGGAGATCTCCTTTAGTGATTCTTTACTGAAGCCTGCCTCCAGCCATGCGGCCTCGAATCTCTGATCCACCGCTTTTACGGTATCGGGAAAGACTTCCCTCAGGTAGTAGATCACATTCCTCAATTCCTTTTCGATCGTGGGTTTCTCAACGTGGATCTCGCCAGTGTGATAGAGCGCTTCAATCGCAAGATTAACCTTCTCCTTATCCTCGTGTGCCCGGAAATCCAGCAGGGCCTGATAGAGGTCTCGATGCCGCTCTCTAACACTGGGGCGCTTCGCTTCGGTCGGGTGAGCGGTGAAAACCGGCTCTACCCGGACTTTCGAAAGGACATCGACAATGTCCTGTTCGCTAAGCCCGTTCGATTTCAGTGACTCGAGACAATGAGCCCAAAGCCCCTTTTCTGCTGCGGCTCCAAGAGTCTTTTCCCGAAGGGCTCTGGTTTCTCCGGAAATTTGTTCTTCGCAAAGATCAAGTAACTGGAAAGAAATGGAATAGATATCAGAGTCCGGATCTCCCTCGAGATCCTCAATCCAGGGCAACTGTCCTGCCACATCGCCAGCTCCGTTTGAAGCAAGGACTTCGTGAAACCTCTGCATCAGATTTTCAATCTCTGACTCGAGGTTTTCGAGCCCTTTTTGGACCAATTGAGAATTGGAGACCAAAGCATCGCTTGAATTTTCCATAGTAATTCCGGGAGCTTCTCGCTTAAAAGTCATTTTTCAATCTTCTATCGCCATATTCGATCCTTTAAGCAGCGCCACTTCCCCACCCTCTCCATGAGATCGGGTTGCCTTCCCATTGATGAGCAGTTGCCAAGATGGCTCCCGTAGAGTTCTTTACTGAGTGAACACACTCGGATATGGGAAGGTTGCTCAGGCAGCCATTTCGGCACTCAGCCACCTTGCCGTGAACTTTGATGGGGGTAAGACTTCCTTCAATGCTGCTGAGATCGCTGAGGCTAGAAATCTTCCACGTCCCCTGATCGCAAAAGTGCTAACTCAACTCGGCCAGACCGAATTTGTCTCGGGCATCGCCGGCCGGAATGGAGGCTACACCTTAGTAAGAGAACCGGAGCTAGTTACATTCTATGAAGTAGTAGTGCTGTTTGAGAGGGTCGGTGAGAAGCCGTTTTGCCCGTTTGGTCCCGGATGGTGCGCCAGGAAAACACCTTGCGCGGTTCATGACCAAATTGAGGAGTTGCATCAGTCCGTACATCGTTTTCTCAAGGGCACGAATTTCGGTTCGCTGGAAAACCCGGACGTATAGATTCTCGTCGCAAACAGGAGAGCCGACTGAGGCGCCACCCAGTCAATCCGCCGGTTGCGGTTCGCGGATATCGAAAAGCAGGGCGTCCACCGGAACGATATGCTTGGTGATGAAAGCCTGGGTCATGTCCTCCGCCGGAACCACATCGTAAGAAGCCACCTCCCGACCTTCCACGACTACCTTTCCCCGAAGCCTGATCTGATCCGGAGCTTCCGTGGGATACGAGGGAACGCCCATTGACACTTTGACGCTCTTCTCGCCCGCCGGAATCGCCATGGTCTTCAATGTATATCCATCTCGAGCGTCCTCCAGTTCGAGCTGGATCACACCATCGTAGCCGTCGAGGCGCAGAGCATGGACAGTGAAGCTGGCAGTGCCGCCGGGCGTCGCATTCACGGAGGAGGGAGTCATTCTCAAGGCGACGTCCGGCGGCCCCTGGGAAATCTTCAGCCGATAGGCGAATTCCAGACCACTTTGATTCTGCGTATCTGAGACCCTGACAAAACACTCTCCATTGCGGGGAAGCCGCACCGTGATCCTGGCGTCGGCGTGGTGAGTCGTAAGACCAGCGGAGGGATTCTCGAAATCGTCGTTCCATGCAATCTGTTTTCCGTCGCTGTCGAACACTGTTAGGTTGGAGTCCAGGGGAGAGCCGAGACGACGGGCGAATATTTCGAAGGTCATCGCTTGGTTGCCCGTTCCTTTCGCCCGGAAGTAGTCCACGTCTCCCGGTTCACTGATCGCGCCGTTTACGATTCCGGGCAGCTCGACAACGTTGGCTGCTCCGATCCGGTCATTGCCCTCCCGCTCCGCATCCTCAGGAACACCGTCTACGTGGAGGGCGATCGAATTAGAGACACCTCTCTCGCCCTTCGCTGAAATCTGGATGATTCCCGGCTCGGAAGGAAGCGGAAACCGCGTCCGCTCGCGCTCGGTCAAGTTACCTCCCCGAAAGGCCAAATCCACTTCTTCCCCCGCCTGCCCTCCCAGAGGAGATAGAGCGGTCAGGAAAGGAAGTTCCCCTATGGTGATGCGGTAGACGAAGTCTTCCCGCCCCCGGTAAATCGAGTCGTGGATCTTCAGCTTGAACTTTCCGTCACGTGGAATTTTGTAAAAAAGAACCGGATCAGGATTGAACCGATAGTCATCGGAAAATGCCAACTCGCGACCGCGCAGATCGGCCAGAGAAACGACGGCCTGGAACCAGCCCGGAACCGCATCAGCGAGGTAAGGAACGAGACTTCTCGCTTCGACGGATACCACCACTTGATCGCCTGCCTTCGCCTCGAAATTGTATTCATCGACTTCGCCCGGAAGAATTCGCCCGTTCACAGTGACCGGAAGGGGCAATGGACCGCCGACGATGGTCTCGTCCATATCCACATCCGGGGCGGTCTTGACTCCTAGATATTTGGCGAGCTTGAAGACCCACGGTTCGCGCTCCCTCATCTCGGGAAGGTCCCCGATCACGAACCGCATTGGATTGCTCAACCCGTTCCGCGTCCGCAAGCGGCAAAAACGAACACCCGGCTCGGCCCCGGGAGCAACTGTGACCCTGACTCGGACAGTTTCTCCGATCTGGCTGTTCAACTGCCGTTTGGGATCGTTGCGCTCGCGGGTATATTCTTCGATCTGCCTCACCTTTTTCTCATCCAGGTCCACCGTAGAGAGCAATGCCGTTATCTCCGGCAGGACGTCCGAGGCGGGCACCAGCGCACCCTGCTCGATAGACTGCAGGTCCGATTCAATCGTCTTCAACTTGTCCCGGAAATCGCTGATCATCTGGGCCGCCGGCAGCTTGTCATGCTCGAGGATCTCGACGCCCACACCGTCGCCTGAGACGATCGCGTCGTAAGGTTCGCTGAGATACTGCCCACCGAACTCCATCTCGAAGGACGATCCACTCTCCCCTCCGGCAGGATAGATATAGCCGATCCGCGGAGGAGCTGCCTCCACGATGGAAACCAGCAGTGCGACCCACACTCCAACCCGGAGGAGGACAATGGGGAGACGATTAATAGAGCAAAGCCAATTCATTATACGGGCGCTATACCAGTTCTTTCAACAAGCCCCCCATGGGAACATTTTCGGACTCGCCCGGGACCACGTTGGTGGGAGTCCCCTGCGGATGAGGAAGAGGAGCGTCGGCGGGAATTCCGAGTTGTCCGTACATTGAGCCGATCACGTCGGCTGGATAGACAGGACGTTCGGCGACTTCCTCACCGGTCGAATTGGTGGCACCAAGGACTTGGCCACCTTTAAATCCGCCGCCGGCGAGAAGACAGGAAAACGCCTTTCCGTAGTGGTGGCGTCCGCCGTTCCAGGGTGATTCGGTAGCCACTTTCGGCGTACGTCCGAACTCCCCGGTGCACCACACCACCGTGCTGTCCAGAAGCCCATTTTCCGAGAGATCTCCCAACAAGGCGGCGAGGCCTTGATCAAGCTCCGGAAGCTTCCGGTTCATGATTTGGAAGTGCTGCTTGTGGGTGTCCCACCCCTTGTAGTTGATCGTGATGTAGGGCACCTGCTTCTCGACGAGGCGACGGGCCATTAGGCAAGACTGACCGAAGGTATTACGCCCGTAGCGATCCCGCATCTCGTCCTTTTCCTGTCCAAGATCAAAGAGCTTTCCGGCATCGCCAAGGATTAACTCGTAAGCCTGCTCCTCGGAATCGACGACCGTCTTCAAAGCTGAATGCCCCGGAAGTGCCCCGCCCAAAGTGTTGAGTTTTCCCTTAAAGTCACGTCGCGCCCTTTGTTGTTCCTCAGTAACGCCGGGGGACACGATGCCCTCAACCGCGAAGACTGGCGAAGCCGGATTTCCACCCGTGGCGAACGGCTTGTAGCGGGGCCCCAGGAATCCGGCCTCAGAGAACCTTCCTTGTGGCTCTGTCAGGACGACATAGGGAGGAATCAGCCCCTCATACCCAGCGTCGTAACCTTTAAAATAGGAGACGACGGCCCCGGACCCGGGAAACACATCACGCTCCGATGTTCGACCGGTCTGCACAAGATAAGCGGCAGTCTCGTGTCCGTTAGTCCCATGCGTCATACTCCGGATCAGCGAGTATTTGTCAGCTTCCTTCGCGAGCCCCGGAAGAAGCTGCCCGATCTGCATTCCGTCGACATTCGTGTCCAGCGTGTCGGCCAGCGCGCCGGTGTATTCGCGCCCCGCACCCGGCTTGGGGTCGAAGGTGTCGATATGGCACGGACCGCCCCACAACCAAATCTGGATCACGGACTTCGCCGGACCGTCACCAGTCGACAATTTCCGTGGAGACAAAGGGTCTTGCGCTGCCCGAACGGAAAACGGTTCCATTAAAAGCATCCCGGCCGATCCGTAAACCGATCGCCGGAGGGCTTCTCTGCGCGAAACGGGAACTCCTCCCGACAACTGCGGAATTCGGCTCAACTCGCGGCGGTGGCGACGGGCGAGGAGGGATTGGGAGATGTTCATGATTGGGTGGCTTTCAGTTGGAGATTTGGGGAATTACCTAGTGGATAAAATAGAACTCAGGTTGATTGACGAGCGACCAGACCAAATCGAGCGCAAGGGAGCGGGTTCCCATGCCGCTGGCGTCGGCATACTCCCGGACCACCGTCCGCTCGTCCTCAGTCGGATAACGCGAGAGCACCTGCAGGTAGATTCTCTCGATCAGTTCCGCCGAATCTTCCCCCGCCGTTTCCGCCGCACGGGCGACCAGCGGACATGCCTTGATCTTCTTCTGCACGTGACTGGAGTTCAAGAGGTGCAGACGCTGAGCGGCTGTGATGTTCCGGCTTCTCTCCTCTTCGAGTCCGGTGTCGCGAGGCGGTCGTCCGAACAGTTCAAGGAACGAACTCGTGATGCTTCCATCGCCAAGCGCGATCGCCCGAATATCGTCAGGGACGAAGGTGAAGGGTTCCGGGATCGGGCTACTGTAATCCTCCTTAGTGTTAGTGATTTGATTCAAGGCATCGATCAGAACCTCAGCCTCCATACGTCGAAGCGGATAGTGAGCGAAATTCGCGACTGCCTCCGGCGATCTCTGCGCTGGGATCGACGAGAGCTGAAAAGTCTGCGAATTCATGATGATGCGGAACAAGTGCTTGATGTCGCAGTGCGACTCGGTGAACTCGCGCTCCAAGTGGGCGAGTAATTCCGGAATAGCAGGCGGGTTATGCGGCCCTAAATCGTCAGGTGGATCGACGATTCCCCGCCCCATGAGCCAAGACCAAATCCGGTTCGAAATCGTCCGGGAAAAGTAGGGATTCTCCGGTCGGATCAACCAGTCAGCGAAAACCATGCGGGGATCGCGTTGCGACGGATCGAGCTCGACAGGATTCCCGTCCGGAAAGATCGCCTGCCGGTGCAGATTGTCCTCATCCGCAGTCGGATCAAAATAGACGATCTCCTCTTTCCATTCCGAGGTCGACTTGTAGGCCACATTGGAAAAGAAACCCGCCATCGCGTCCAACTTCCGCTCCGGCCACAACTTGGTCCGCTCGCCCATCAGCGTCAGGGCCACTGTCGACGCGCACCCCCTGGGAGTGCGATCCTGCATCGCACGGTAGAAATTCACTTCCCCCCGGCGGAAATTGCTACCGCTACCGGTAAGCAGTTCGCGAACGAATTCATTGTAGGGCTTGTTCGTCCGGATGCTGTCATGAACCCAGTGATGATATGACTGTACGGCATTCGGCCACAGTTTGATGGGGAATTCCGCCTTGATTCGCAGCAGGTCGCCCCACTTCATCGACCAGTAGTCGGCGAACTCAGGGCTGTCCAACAAGCGCTCGACGACCAGAGTCCTCTTAACGTCATCGGTAGTGGAAAGGAAATCGCGGACTTCCTCCTCTCTCGGAAGTGTTCCGATGGCGACCAGATAAGCCCTGCGTATGAAAACTTCGTCGGAACAAAGTTTGGCAGGGGCCAGATCGAGTTTATCCAGCCTCGCCCAGACGAGCTTGTCGATCGCCGCCCCGGCGTCAAGCTCACCGTCCCCCGGGACCTTCATAGGGCCGGACTCGTAAAGGGAATCGTCAGCTACCGCAAATACGGCGAACAGGCAAAAAACCAAAGCGACGATATATACCCTGTTCATAACCCCTCTTCCGGTTCTGATTCGCTTCCGCCGCTCAACCGTGAAAAAGCCACCCCCTCGATCTCTACCAGCAAGTCGGGCCGACATACACTGGCTTCAGCATAGACTGCAGGCACCAGCCCCAGACGTCGTTCGCACACAGCGCGGCACGTCTCGTAGTCCTTCGCGTGTTTCACATACACCCTTACCTTAGCGAGATCGCCCAGCGTAGCTCCCGCATCCTTCCAGCCAAGACGGGCAAAATTATCAGCTGATATGAGATTCTCTATATTGTCGAGAGTCTGCTCCGTCTGCTTTGCCACATCATCGGGAAATACGGTTTCCGAGTCCACTATGCTGGCGGTTCCGGAGACCCATGTCGTCATGTGATCGCCCATGCGGATCGCTGTAGCCCGTGAGAATTTGGGACTCCTCGCCGAATATTCCCTGGGGTAGTCGAATGCCGATATTTGCTTCGGATTTTCCAAGGACAAAACCGCTACATCCTTACGGTCCGTCTGAACAGAGAGGGAAGCTATCACCAACCCATGTTCGTCCGTCCCGATCCCGGTACTCGCCGGATAGATACCCGCGTCCGGTTCATTGGCTATCAGCGGATTGGAAGCGAAGTCGATTTCTTCGAAAAACTCCGTCCTCCCCCGGTTCAACTCCCGATAGCGTTCGGTGCCCTCCTCTTCCTCGGTAATTCCCCCCTGATAGAGCCAGAGACGCAACACGTCCCTAAAGGGAATCCCCACAGCGCCCAGTCGCTTCCCGAGCGCTTCGAATGCTTCCACCGATTGCTCGTGTGCTGATCGCCCGGAAAGATGGATAGCACCCGCCGAAGCATAGACCCAACGAAGTCCATTGTGTTCCACTGTCAACAAATGCGGACCATGATGTCCGACCGAGACCGTGGTCGTGCTGACCGCCCAAGCCTCTACCGCGAGAGCCGAACCGTCGCACGGCGGCTGCACCACGAAAAGAGTCAACGGCAATTCTTCGTCGAAGTAAGCTTCGAACAGTCGCTGAATTGCCGGTACATCCACAGCGTCAGCAACGAAGACTGTCTGCATCGTCAGAGCCATTGGCTCCCCTTGGCCACGAAGGATCGCACGCATCATCGATAGCGCCTCCCATGCTTGGTCCCGAACTCCGCCACCGCACTGGGGAGTCACCATGATCGCCAGTCGGGTGACACCCTCGTAACGCACTACCGTGTGATGCTGACCTGCGAGAAGTCCAGCGGAGTCCCCGGCGTCATCCCCTGTCTGATCGCCGCCATTCGATCTCCCGATGTCGAGCAAAGATTTATCCGGACTCAAAGAACTACCGGATGGGGGGCTTTGAATTCCTTCTCTCATGTCGTGGTGCTGTGAAGGAAGATCGCCCTCCGCGGATCGATCCTGAAGACCTTCGCTGGCTATCGATTCAATCTGCCTTCTTACGCACTATAGGGAACGCGCGCCTCAGTCACCGCGCGCCTTCTGCTCTTTGCCCCGCACTTCTTGCTTAATCTTGCTTAATGGACGGAAAATTGGCCGGTGCGAACGCTAACACCAATAAACCCAGTTTACCGAGGAGGACGACATCATCCCTCGAAGCTGTCGTTTTTTTTCAGCGAGCATTTTTGTTTTGAGAGTCCCCATGAAGCACTCGGTCCAAGCCATTGTCGTAAGGATTAGGCCTTGCCGACATTACTTGCCGGATACCTGATCCCTCCGATCGACTTGGGAACGAAAAGGCTCCCATACAGACTCCCAATGTCCCTGTTGAATATGAATTGTATCGGCACTCCCTCCATCCCGGCAGGACCAAGCCGATAGAAATCCTTGAACAAGAAATCCCTCATCAATTCCCCCCCAGTATCTGATCACTTCTGGCTCACCGTCGGCGAGCTAATCAGACCAATCGGGAAATCTGAACCGTTCGCATAGTAAGTAGGAACTTGAACCTTCCCGGTGTATTTGGCACTCAGTTCAGGGAGATTGTCATTAACCCATGAATTGAGTTCTGACAGCTTGATCTGGCTGTCCCCATTGAGGTCCGCTTTTCCTTCAAGACCTTTCAATACAGAATAGCTGAAAAGTCCGTGCCCTAGATCCTCCGCTTCTCTGGCAAATTTGTCTTTCCCGGTAGATGTCAGGATCATGGTTCCGCTACTCCTCGCCAAAGTAGCCAGGGCCTTTTGAGTGGATGCTCCGCGGCTCGCCAACTGAAATCCCTCCACGACCCCGCCTGATTGACAGGCATCAATCACGAGAAACTGTTTATTGGCTTCGACAGTAGCGCACAGCTCACCAAGTAATCGTCCCGAAACCGCTTTCTTTTTCAAGCCTTCGGGATCGCCGTATACTTGTCCTACATCGTAGGGAATAAGATGAAACTCCTCCACATCATCGTTATCTATATCTGCCATGGCACCGTGACCGGCAAAGATGAAAATAAATGTATCCTGAGGCCGGTCGCGGCAGGCACTCGCCACATTCTCAAATGCCTTCAGGATGGATTCCTTTTTCGCTTTCGCATCGTAGATCTCAATTGAATTCGATTCGAGAAACAAACCTTTGGAATTTATCTCCATCCTACTCAGAAGCCCCTGAGCATCAGCGAGGCAATATCGCAAATCGAGAGCGTCGTTGTAGTAGTCGTTCAGTCCCACAGCAAGGATGTGGAGTTTTCCTGTGGCAATCTCTCCCGTGTACTCAACGATAACCTTTACAGGCTTCGATTCGACTCCATCCGCATTGGTCGCAACTGCCTTGAACTCATTTGCGCCGGATAAGAGAGAAACCTGGAAGGGCACAATCACATCTTTCCCCAGGTTTCTGGGGGGCCCCTCATACTCCACCGCCTTATTATGGAAAAACAGATCGACACTCGTGATATCGCTACCGTGGTTGATCGCTTTCACCTCAAGATTGACCAATTGATTATCGGCAACCTGCCCATTCGTGATCCCAACAATTTCCACTGAAGGGGCTTCCTCGTTAGCCTTTGAAATATCCATTACCGGGAGAGGCGGTTCAGGTGGCGTAAGCTTGGGTGATTCTGTCGCGGATGCCTTCACAGAAGCTACCGTTGTCTTCTTTCCTTCCCGAATGATCTGTTTAATTAAATCAGGATCATAAAATTTCTGGAAGAGTTGTCCGTTCCCCAGGAAATCAGCCAGTTTGCCCGGCCCATTATTGATATGCCATCCAACGTAATCGTCACCGTTACCAATATAATTGAAGTACCCATCAGGTGTCCAACAAACCCAATCGTCTGTCTCAGGGTCCCCTACAAAGAGGGAGACCAACAATGCTCCCGTTTCAAGGTTCCAAAGCCGGACGGTTCTATCTTCGGATCCCGACACCAGATATTTCCCATCGGAAGATGATGCCACGCTTCGCACTGAGCTTTCGTGTCCCTGAAATCTTTTTTCAATGTTGCGATTGGTAGCCTGATAAAGCGTGAGCCCGCGATCGTGAGCCACCAGCAAATCACCTTTTATTGAATAACTCCAATCACGAATGATGTCGTCTTTTGCGGTACCCAGATGCACCTTGCCTCCATCATCGAGGATAAGGGACTTGGTCTCTTCCGGTGTCCCTTTCGCTCCCCTTCTCACTCCAAGGAACTTTTCTTTCAAATGAGTGTGATGAAATCCCCCGGTTTCCTCCGGCTTAATCTTGCGCAACTGTAGATTCGTATAATCAAAAACGTGCGTTAAACCTTTTCGGCTCAGGTCTACCTCTCCTTCCGGAAGAATTGAAAACCCAACTTCGATTTTGTCGGCGGATTCAGAAAAAGCCACCTCAGTAATCGGCCGCCCTCTGGAACTGATTTTGGTAACAAGGAGATTGGTTGTCGGATTCCAAATGTTTATTTCCTGAGTGGCCCCATCCGAAAACGCAATCAGGTTTGAAGCAGGGCTCCAATCGCATGAGAGCAGCCTGTTGCTCTTCAAAGGAATCACTACTTTATTGGGCGAAGCCGGATCCAATCGGTAAACCGAGGCCTCACCGCCCACGGCATCCCGGCACGAAGCAAATACATGCTGACCGTCGGGAGCAAACTTTATCACCGAAAAAATTCTATTAATCGCCTTATCAAGGTAACCGATTTCCTGGCCATCCACTCCGTTCCATAAGAATAGATTGCCGGCCATATCGCCCGTTACCACATATCTTCCGTCTTTGGAAAAATCGGCAGCAGAGTATGGGTAACCATCTTTGGAAAGTTCTGCAATCTTCTGAATTGGCGCATCGCTGATCCGCCCCCCATTGCTGACATTCGAGATTCCGGAACTCGTGTTCCACAGCACTGCCTTGGAGTCAGAAGAAGCCGTTAACAAACGATTCCCCTCAGCTCCAAACGAGACTGAATTGATCGGTGTAGTGTGCCCGGCGAGAAGCTGGGAGTCCGGCACTGCAGGAACTGCGCCCCCTTCAGACAACCACCGCATATTCCAAAGCCGGATAGTGGAATCATTGCTGCCCGACGCGAGAACGGAACCGTCAGGGGAAAATACGAGACCGGTAATCGAATGACTGTGCCCTTTCAGGACAGCCACAATCTTTTCCTGCGTAAGATCGACAAGGTAGACCGAGGCTTCATGCCCCACCGTTGTCTCCAGATCCCTTCCTCCCATGGCGAGATAGAGCCCATCGGGTGAAATCGCAACTGACGCGAGCGCACCGGCATACTCATTGCCTATCTCCCTCCGCAAGGTTTGCAGCAAGGTCCCCGTTTTGGATTCCCAAACACGAATCGTCTTGTCGTAGCTCACCGTATACAGCTTCGAGCCGTCTGGAGAGAAAACCGAATCCATTACCCGATTGTTGTGACCTTGAACATCGATTACCAAACGTGTCTCTCTTACATCTCCCTGCGCTGTCAGACTCGCAGTCCAGACCAAAAAATGGCACATCGAAAGGGCGATCAACACAAGCCTAATCCCCGCAATAGGGAAAATGTGAATCGCGAGGGTTTCACTTCGCTTTTTGGAGACGGTCGCAAAAGAACCGAAAGCAGCGAATTTGCTCTGCTTTGATGCTGCTTGTCTCAGCTTCAAATTCATTATCTGGGTATTTCCCGTATCGCGTATCGTAATTGCACTATACCAGCATTCATTCGACGTTCCTCAACAAAAGTGATGCTGATAAAAGCTGGTTTTTTTCTTTTCGACCATCTGTTTCAGGCCTACTCTTTTTGGCACGGTACGAATCAATTGTAGCCGCAGATATCTTATTTTTTATTATGGAATCAAACAATCATTCACGAAGAAGTTCGTTAAAGGTCCTGGCCTCCTGTGCAGCGACTCTCGCCGGCGGAACAGTAGTTATGGCTCAGGGGCCCGGGGGAGCTGCAAACCGAGTTGCTGATCGTTCTCGAAGAATGATTGTCAGACGCCATTCGATTTTATCCTACACTCGAGCAACTGCCCGTCAGCGAGCTATTGCCCAAGAAAAAGCACGGAAAGCTCAAGATGCGCTAAGGAAGGAATGGGCCCGCAAAAACAAGGCGAAGGCAAAAGTTACTCCCGTAGCTCAGGTTCCCATGACGACGGTGGTTCGGGACTTGGGAAAGCCAAGAATCCAGGCGGTAAAGACGGCTTCTTCTCCTGGTGCAAAAACTTCAATTCTGGCGGTCGACATCACGACAGGAAACGTGGTGAGCGGTAATGTTGTCAACACTTCAAAGGCCCTCGGCAAAGGCGCCAACGTTTCAGAGAAGGTTCGCGAAGCTGCAGGCGATGGCAATGTGCCGGGGAATCCACCTGCGGAGTTTGTAAACGGAAACGTGACCCTGTCGGTGATCTAGTTATTCCATAACTACAGAATCATGCTCAGACTTCGCCAATATCATGTTGGCTGGCAATTGCCTGGAATCGTCGTGCTCTTGCTCACTTCATTGTTGAGCAACGGCATCGGCGGAGGCAAGGTCGAGTTTAGAGCGTTTGTCCAATCTGAATATCGTTTCCGGGCGAATCTGGGAGCCTGGGCAAATACAGCAAATCTTGTCTCTCAAGTTCTCACTAGCGAATTTGAAATGGCCACCGAGCCTCTGGTCTTGTTGAACAAGCCGGCAAGCTCTCTGAGCACTCTCCTCGCCAAACCCGAGACCAGTAAGGGTGCCATCAAGGTTTTCTACTTAGGCTGTCACGTAAGGGCTGATGGGAAAATTCTTTTCGCCGACGGAACCAAGGAACCTCCCTCCTGGGTGGCAGGCGCTTTGGCCAGAAATGATTCCCCTTGGAAACCTGATTTGATCATTATCGACACTTGTCATGCGGTCTCTTTTGCCTATGATCGGCCCTGGATCGATACTTTTCCCGCCGACTACCTGTTTGCTTCTGATACGAATCAGATCGCATGGCAAATCAATTTCAGGAACCGACAACCTGTTCTGTTTAAGGAAAAATACCCTGATGTTTATCAATTCACGGGGAACAGCCTGGGATCTTCCTGGGATGGGACAATCAGCGATCTGGGCTTCAGGCTCGGTAAACTGATGGCCTCGCCCAATAATGGATCAAAAAAGGTTTACCCCACCCCTTCTGCCCTGTTCCAGGCTTTGGGAGATATCCCAAAGGAAGAAGGTTCCTCCGGAAGGCGCTTGCGTCAGTCCAACCTTATCTGGAGAGATTCGGCAGGAGTTCGGGCTATTGGGCGGTAAGCAAAGCCGTGCTAAGAAAGGCCTTATGCCCGGTTCGACTGGTCTTCAGTTTTTCTTACTGGCGACTTCTTCTTTTGCCGCTTTCACCAAGGCTTGGTATTCGGGAAGCTTCTTAAGAAGATCGTAAATTTGCTTTGCCAGATCTCTACCCGCAGCGCTGTCCGAAACATAATGCACTCCTGCAATTTCCCTGTTTATCGCTACGGAGCGAGCAGAAGCTTCAAACTCTTGAATCTTTTGCGGCATGACATCAGCCAATACGTAGGCGTAGCAGTGACACATTGTTGAATGACCGCTCGGGTAGGCAGAATGCACAGGAAGATCGATAGTCGGCTCAATCCCGGGCCTGAGAAAGGAAGGCCTAACCCTGTCCTTGCTGAACTTGATTGACATAACAATCGGCTCCACTTCCCAAAAGGTGAATACAATCAAATCATTCAATTTTGGATGTGTCTTTGGAAGCCCCCCCAAACGAAATTCTCCAATCTCCAAACCATCGGAAGCCCTTTCGGCTTCGATCACTTTCTGTTTCTCGGGAGTTCTCAGCTTTTTAAGGCCAACAAGGTGATCCAACTCCGCTTTGGTGCGCGCTGAGGTATTGGAGGGAGGATCCGGGACAACTATGAACCGTTTCCAGTCACGTAAATGCCTTGGGCCGTCCTTAATCGATTTCAAGTGCCGCTCTCCCCATTGCTGGGTCCCTGAGAAAGTCAGCTTTTCCAATTCGGATGCCTCATCCAAAGGTTCGCCGGCAAGACTCTTGTAGGGATCCAATACATTCGATTTAGGATCTTGTGCGGTGAGCGGAACACCAAACAGGGTGGAACTGAATACTGCAAGAGTAAGATAATTTAGAAAGCTCTTAGTCATGGAATCTTAAAAGTGAACGCGGGGTAACAACCCTACTCGTGAATGCTTCTGTCAGTAATACTTGCCCAATGAAACCTCTTTGCGCAAACGCAAAATACCCCGAACACACGTGAGTGTATTCGGGGTATTGAAAAATACTGGTGAGTATTTAAAGAACTAATCAGATCAATATTCGTAGATCACTCCGAAACGCACCGTGTGCGTGTCATAAAGGGAGTGAGCGAAGTCGTAAGCGTATCCGCCATAGATGTCGAGTCCATTAGCAAGCTGAACGCCAACGTCCGCACTGGCTCTCCACCATTGCTCATCAATCAATGCTGCTGCAAAATCGTGATCGGTAATCGAGTTGTATTGGATACCTGAGTTCACGTAAACCGCATCTGTCACATTGTAGCGACCGCTAAGTTCAGCAACAATAGTTCCCGTAGTCGTATCTCCAAGGGCTGCAGAGCTGTGATCAGCATACAGATAGGAGAGTGTTCCCGTCACAACCACGTCACCGAGAACCACGCTGGTTCCGATACCGGGATTGATGAACAACTGCTCACCGCTTGCATTTGCAAGTGCAGGACCCGCTTGCGCACCGTCAGAGTAACCACCGACAAGCATTCCGAAAATGTTTTCGTAGATAGGAACCGACCCATAAGCGGCGACGGTGTGTGATTCCAAAGAGTTTCCTCCGTTAAGAACACGATCTCCATACTCATAGTTCAAACCCAGCATCGCACCGCTGTCCCAGGCCAATTCGTAGCCAAGAGCATAGACGTGCTGATGACCTGCGAGAAATCCTGGCCCACCGGCATCCGTTCCGATGTCGATGTAATTGTATTCGAAATATGGGGTATGAATCACACCACCGGAAGATTCAACAGGTGCTTTAGCGTTTGACCATCCGCCACCAGCGCCAACACCGGAACGACCGGAAAGGCGATCATTGAGGTTTTTCGAGGACCGCTGAGTCGAGTCCTGACTAGTAGGAGTGTTCGTTTCCTGAGGACCATCCGGTGAAGAATACGGACTTGATCCAGGAGGAAGCGGAGACGCTCCTGCGAAAGTAACGGAAAATGCTGCTGCTGCTGCAATTCCGAGTGTCTTGATTGATTTGATTGTCATGATTGGCCGATTACGGTTCTTTGAGACGCCTAGTTAAGAAAAATAAAGTGTATCCGTCAAACGCTTTTTTCACTTTTTTCTAATAAAAGTTTGAAGGAACCGTGTTTCTTGACTCCAGAGTTCAGCCAGATCGAAATTTGGACCGCAACAAACTGAGTATCAGGGGAATTCAATCCTGAGGTATCGCGCTCATTATTGTTAAGCAAAACCCTGGAAGGCTCCCTCCAGTATGCTCCCGTGCCCCCCTCAAAACACCTCGAATTTAACATTTCCTCGAGGGTAAAAGATCGAGGACTTTCGTTTCTTTCTTCACTGGGAAGGTCTGACTGACTTTTTCGGTCGCAGGAAGCAAAGAGAGATCGTCCCCTGTCCCTATCCCTTTTAAAATCTAAAATGCCCACGGGACTTGACACTTTTACTGAAGTCACAACACTTCCAAACAGTTGATGCCAAGTGATCCAACAATAGAGAATTCCTCAAAGCCTTGTCCTTTTGCGGACGAAATGCGATTCACTAAACCGTGGCGTCCTTACCAGGCTCAGGTTCTGGAGAAGCTTCCGCAGTTTCTACATGATCGTCATTTTCATCTAATTTCAGCCCCCGGTTCCGGAAAAACAGTCATCGGGTGGGAAGTCCTCCGTCGCGTAGGGAAGCCAACTCTGGTTCTGGCTCCAACAATTGCCATCCGGGAACAGTGGATTGAGCGCCTTCGTCATGATTTTCTCGATGGAAAGGAACCTGACTGGATCTCTCGCGAAATCGAGAAGCCGGCCCTGGTAACGATATCGACTTATCAATCCTTGAGCACCGCTTTTCGAAATGAATCACGCGGCTCCGCACTTTTGGAAACGTTGAAAACTTTTGGGGTCTCCGTCCTCGTTGTGGATGAGGCGCACCATCTCCGTGCTGTCTGGTGGAAATGTCTCGCCCTCGTAAAGAGTTCGCTGACTGAGCCCACCACTATAGCCCTGACAGCGACACCACCGATTGATGTGCCCCAGGCAGAATGGAATCGCTACGCCACCTTTTGCGGAGAAGTGGATCTCGAAGTCGGTGTTCCGGAGCTTGTCGCCGAAGGGAATCTCTGTCCGCATCAAGATTATGTCCTTTTGAGCATCCCGGAAGGAAGCGAGGTCGACGAACTGCAACGTTTTCACGAAGGCATCGAAAAGCTGATTTTGGATCTGCAGCTCGATATTGAGTTCGCAGAGTCGCTCGGCCGAAACGCAGAGATCCCCTGGATTCAGGCGGAAGACAGTAGAGAGGCAGTCCGCCAGCAGCAGGCATTCTTCTTTTCCCTGGCTGGATTTCTCCAACACACGGGTGGATATCTCCCACTGCCGATCGCTGAAAAATTTAAACTGACCGGAGAGGAGCTCCCCACGAAACTCGACCGGCACCGTGCAGAGACTTTACTGCAGGGCTTGCTCTTTGATTTCCGGGAAAGAATTGAAACCGCGGAGGGAACTGACGAAAACACAGTCCAGCAACTCAAGGGCCTGGAGAACCGTCTCAGAGATCTCGGTGGAATCGAGAAAGGGAGAGTCGTACTGCAGGACAACGAAGAGAACGAAAAGCTGCTGCGCAATTCCCCTGCCAAACTGCAAAGCATCGCTCAAATCATCGAGCACGAATTGGATGCCCAGAGCATCTTGATGAGAGCTGTAGTTCTTACCGATCATATTCGCAAAGACGCATTCCCCACTCCCGGTGTGGCCGAACCGCCTCTGGTAAAACTCGGAGTCGTCCCGATTTTTGAAATGCTGCGCCGGATGCGAATCCCGATGCTTCTCCCCGCAGTGCTGACGGGTTCGCTGATCATCATTCCAGAGAGCACAACGAACCACTTTCGTGGAATCGCCTCAGATCTCGGAATTAGTCCGAACAACCTTAGGCTCCGACCGCTCGATCATGATGAGAGTTATTCCCTCGTCGACATTCGCGACTCGGACAGACAGCGGGCCGTCAGTGCCGTGACCGAGCTTTTCCAACAGGGAGAGATCAATTGCCTGATCGGAACTGCCGCTCTCCTGGGCGAAGGATGGGACGCTCCGGCAGTCAATACTCTGGTGTTAGCTTCCATCATAGGTTCTTTCGTGATGTCGAATCAGATGCGCGGCCGTGCCATCCGATCTGATGCCGGGTTCCCCGACAAAACCGCCAATATCTGGCATATCGCCACGGTCCCGCCTGAATTCAAAACAGGCCGCAAAAACAAATACGATGCAGGCAAAGACTATCGGAAGCTGCAAAGACGGTTCGAGGCATTTCACGGGGTCGGATTTGGATTGAACGAAGAGGATCAAGCCATCATGGAAAATGGCTGGACCCGACTCGGCATTCCCGGAGACCTGAAATATGAGAAGATTGAAGAAATCAATAGGACGATGTTTCAACAGGCGGAAGACCGACCGAACATGCAATCTGTTTGGAATCGGGCCGTGGCTCCGGCAATTGACGGTCGCTTCCTTCGTCCCGTCCGAACCCTGACGGCGCCGAGACGGATCGCCACAAATCGATTCATCGCCCGCATTGCCGGAAGCGACTCAAGCGGTATTCGCTACGGAATCGCCGGGTGGCTGGAAAAGAAACGCCTTCGCCGAATCGCGATTGCCATTTTTAAAAGTCTTCAGGATACCGGACATATCGATTCAACAAAATCACCGCGCCTGATCCGGGCAAAGACTCGATTGCTTCGCCATTCGCTGGATGCTCCACATTTGGAAAATCTGGAGCAGGCAGTCTTCGTCGAATCACTGGGAGAATTCTTTGACGTTTTCTCCTCGAATCCCCGTTACCTGATTCAACAAAAAAACTCCTGGGCGGCAGTGCCGAAACGGCTCGGGGAGAATCAACAAATAGCAAAGCACTTCTCCCGCAGACTACGACGTCAGCGCTTCGGAAGACATCAACTTCACTACGTCCATAGCCGGACAGGAAAAGATCATCTCCTTGAAGCCCGCAAGCAGGTGCTGCTGCAACAAGCGACGTTCCAGACAGAGACACGCGTCCGCTGGGAAGCTTCCGATTGATAGTCACTGAACCGGAACGATAATTTCACTTTCTTTCCCTGATCTTCGAACCGTCAGCTTCACTTTATCCCCGGGGAACTTCTGCTCCACGATCCGGGCGATGAGCTGTTTCTCTGTCAGTCTTTCGGTAATGTTATCACATGCCACGATGATATCATTCTCCTTCACTCCTGCCTTATGAGCGGCGGCGTGCTTTCCGTATTTCCCCACGTGCTCTACCAGCAGTGCCATTTGGTCTTTTGACAGCCCTCTCCGCGAACGGTCATCGTCAGAAACTTCAGATAATTTCATTCCACCGAGTGCGATTCCACGCAGAGGCCAGGTTCCAACACGTTGCGTGTGATCGGGGTTTTCCCGCCACTTCCCTGTGAGTGATATCGTGAGTTCACCTTTCTTTCCCTGACGAAGAACCTCAGCCTTCAGAGAATCCCCGGACTTTGAATTGTGAAGAACCCAACTGAAGTCGGCGATCGAAATGAGAGGCTGCCCTTTTACTGTCAGAATCTCATCACCAGCCTTGAAGCCCGCCGCCGCCGCAAGGGAATCCCGGTCGACTGACTTCACTTTTGCGCGGGCGTCTTCGGCAAGATGAAGTCCGATCACCTCGGGTTGCGGAAAAGGAAACAACCACTGATCAGGAATCGGCATCTTCCGGTTCCGGTAGTCGAGCCGGATCGCATCGCCCACCTGATGACAGTGCACACAGCTCTGGACTACTTTCCCGTTCCAGTTCAAATCAGGCCCGTATTTCCCGGAAAGACCGGGAATGTCGACCGGGGTTTTGTAAGGAAGGGGTGTCGGTTTTTTCCCGCTTAAGCTTGAACCATTGTCCGGATATCCCTGATGCAAAGACAGCACGGCTTCAAGAGCTTCTTTCATACTGTTGGTGGCCTTGTTCTGCGCATCTTCCTGATGAGCCCAGGAACCAAACCTCCCGTAAATCGTTCCATCACCATTAAGGAACATGGCGGAAAAGGATAGATCGTAATCGAATTGAAACAGCGAAAGGTCGAGTGTGTTGGCATTGATCAGACGGACACAGACAAACTGATCGAGCAAACGCGTCAACTCCGTGTTCTCCATCAGAACCTGAGCATCAAAGCCGGAACACGCCAGACACGGAATACACCGCAAAGCGACCATGACGGGCTTCCCGGTCTCCTCCCCCTTTCTTAGAGCCGCTTTGAAATCGTTGTAAATCCAACGCTCGCTGCTGGATAAGGTCTTCCGGTCATTTCGCACGGCCCCTTCCCTGTCCTTGACAGTCTGAGCATGAACAAGCGGAACAACAGAAAGTGCCCAACAAAATGCGATGCGGGCTAGACTGATCAAATAACGGTTCCAACAATCGGCTATCATTCGTAAATATAGAGGGCAAAAGACCTCAATGTGACCAAAAAGTTTCCGTTTCTCATTCGGGATAGACCGGCTGCTCTCCAAGTCGAAATCTTTACTAACTAAACTCGAATAAGGATCTGCAAACACTTGTCCGTCGAGATTGACCGAGACGCCCGCATTGTTTATAGAAGAGTGAAGACACTTTTGTTATCTATGGGAGAAATTTCAAAAACCAGGCAGGACGCGAAAAAAATATTTATCAGCGCGGTTTCCTATGAGTTCCAGAGACACAGGAAAATTGTGGCGACCTTCGTCAAAGCTCATGGTTATGAGCCTGTCGAACAGACCCAGTTTGACCACACCGATGCAAAGGTCGAAGAGCATCTGGAGGATTTGATCAAACAGAGCTTCGCCGTCATCTGCATCGTGGGAGAAGGATTTGGTTCGAAATCGCACAGTAATGATCTAATTTCATTTACCCAGCTGGAGTATGACCTTGCCGTAAAACACGACAAGCTGATCTACGTTTTGATTGCAGACAAGGTTCCCAAGGGAAAGCGGCTGACACGGAAACTGAATTCCGAAACACCGGGCCAGAGAGAAAGCCAGGAAGGTCATTTACGAAAGATTAAGAAAAGCGGTAAGACTTACTATCCCTTTAAAGACTCGAACAGCTTCAGTGGACACGTCAATGGAATCATCGCCACCATCAACCGTGAACACCACAGCGCAGTTCGTTCTTTGACGGGTGACGAATCCATTCCTTCGCCTCCATCGAAACCGCCCAGGGCGCGTATTACTTTCTGGTGGATCTTTGATTGGCTAAAATCGGCAAAGGGAATTGGAACACTGGCGGCCATCCTCGCAATGCAGGCCCTGATTTTCTTGTTGTGGTTCGACCCCATTCTCCCGCCTCCGCCTCCGCCTCTTCTTGGAGAAATGCGAATCGGATCGCAACCGATCGGTGCCACCATATTTGATGAAAACGGTGTCGTAATCGGAAAAACCCCTTTTGAGAAAAGAGAAGTTACTCTGGGAATCAAGGAATACGAAATCGGACTACGCGGCTACGTTTCATCAACTGTAAGTCTCCAAATCATAGCCAATACGGTGGCCGAAGAGAATGTTACTTTGGAGAAGGAAATCGACATCAGGCCCGCAAAGATTCAATTCGTCAGCAATCCACCGAATGCTGACATTATCGACGAAGAAGGCACCCTTCTCGGAAAAACTCCAAGCGGAATTGAAATTGAAGCAGGCCCTCACGAATTTAAAATTTCGAAACCCGGATTCAAAAACGAAACCATATCCATCAATGCTGGACCCGGAAGTGACAATTTGCGGGAAATTGTTCTTTCACAATCTGCGATAAAAGTTCAATTCGATACAGTACCGCCAGGCGCCACAGTCCATGTCAGAAAAATGACTCCCCCCGGAGAAACTGCAGTATTTTTTGAAGAAATCGGAACAACACCTTGCCAGTTCGATCTCGACGCCGGTCCGACCGAAGTCGAATTCACCCTCGCGAATCACCAGTCGGTGATGTTAGAGAAAAATTTAACAGGACTTACTGAGGGCACCTTTTTCACAGTGCTACCTGCCCTCACCGGGGAACTCATCCTTTCAGCGGATCCTGCCTCAGCAAGAATCATGGAAGGTGACACTATTCTCGGCACTGGTATTTACCGTGAAGTGAAATCACAACCAGGAACCAGGAAACTCTTTATCAGTGCCAATGGGTATGAGCCACAGGAAGTTGAGCTTACCATCGTTCCAGGAGAAACGACGTCAAAAGCAGTCCGGCTTGTCGAAGTTGCACAGTATCGTGTCGTCTATGACATCAATGACAGTGGGGTCGCACTTCGATCGGAGCCAGTAGTTCAGGAGAATTGGGAGATCGTAACGCTCAAGACTCAGTCTCAGGTTTTCCTTCGGCAGGAGGGTCCAGTGCAGGAAGGGTGGGTACCCGTATCCATTACAGGATGGCTCGTCGCAGAAGGTGGACTCGGTGTTACCGCCCGGAGAACAACTTCACCAGACCAATGGGAAATCATCTACAATCACAGTAATAAAAACGAACGCTACATCTGGTTACGTTCCGAAACCTCAGACGAAACGGATAAGAATAAACTGGGCAAAGTTTGGAAAGACACCGAATTTCAAGTAATTGACGAGTATCGCTCCAAAGAATCAGTTCTTTGGGTACGCTGTATTATCGAAGGCTGGGTAGCTCTGGAAACCGAAAATGGAAATCTCTTGATCGAAAAAGTAGAATGATCTTCCCGCTTTCCTGTTTTCAACCCACCAGTTTATTTCAAAGTCTGCAGCCACCCTGCCAAATCCACCAAACCCTGCTCACCGATCACTGCAGCGAGTCCGGGAGGCATCAGGCTTTGTTCCATTTCCGTTTGAGTCTTGATCTCTTTTTTTGAAACGGACTGCTGAACTCCGCCGGGTAGTCTCAATTGCAGTTCGCTGTCGGTTTCGCCGGTGATGTACCCTAACAGATTCGATCCATCTTTCTTCTCCACTGTCACTCCGTGGAACCCGTGACTAATCGCGGCGTTCGGATAAAGAATTGCCTGAAACATTGCCTCCCGACTGAGCTTGTTCCCAATCTCCGTGAGGTCCGGACCAAAGTCGATCCCTTCGCCTTTCACCTTGTGACAAGTGGCACAGGAAGCCTGAGTGAAGAGAGCAGCACCTTTCGAAGAGTCCCCTTTCTTCTTCACCAGTTCATCGATCGAAGCAAAAGAATCCGTGCCGACGGCAGGTGGTGCGGGAAGAACCTTGGCAGCTTCTGATCTCACCGCCATGTTGGCATGCCGGGACAGATTAATCCCGGCGACTGTCTTGAGTTCATCCGGCAGTTGTTTCTTGTTTGCCAAGTCGATCAGATCCCGACCACCCTGAGTGGAAATCATGAGACCGTTGATGATGCTTCGTTTTGTTGCGAGCGAGACCTCGTCTTTTTTCAGGTACTCGCATAAAAAATTGCGGGTAGCGTTTCGGTCTGAAGTCTTTCCGAAGGCGGCAGCGAGTGGAGCGATCTTTCTTTGATCGTTTCCTTTGAATACTTCAACCACGGGGCCTCTATCATTCAGCAGCAGCATTGCCGCTTTGGCGACATCCTGAGCATTCGGATTTGCGACGATGTAAGCGATCAGTTCATCGGCGAAACCGCGCAGCTTGAGCTTGTCCGCCAGGGCTACAAACTCTGAACTGCCACGCATTGGACCGATCAGGGATTCGAGACGATCGGCGCCCCCCTTAAGGCTGTCTCTTATACACATCTCCGAGCCCACGAGACCGAGGCTGATCTC
>CAJXQE010000073.1 GCA_913058215.1 uncultured Verrucomicrobiales bacterium | reverse complement strand
GAGATCAGCCTCGGTCTCGTGGGCTCGGAGATGTGTATAAGAGACAGATTTGGAAGAAGTTTACCCGGGGGAGATTTCCGAGGTAGTGGTATTGAAAGATAAGATTCGGGTCACTGGAAAAGGGAATGCCGGCATGCAGTTGAAAGAGCTTCCGGTTCATGTTCCTTCTTACGCGAAAGGGGGGCTGTTGATCGAGAAACTGTCTGCTTCGGGTGAGTTTTCATTTTTGATTGCTCGGTTTGCCAAGGGGCCTGGAAAACGCGATCGGGCACTTTCGCGATGGCGACTTGAGGGCTCATCGGGGGAGCGCTTCTCAAGTTCCCGTTGGCCGGACCGGGTGGATGAGTCTGTCAGCCGCGACCTTCCAAAACTAACCGCTCCGCATCAGAAGGGGCTTGGAGGAATTCCACATATTGGCAATGCCGACCACGAAATTTTCGAATTGGGCATTCGTCATGCGACCGTGAATTTCGTCCTCAATGGATTGATTTACAAAGAGCAGAAGCCGGGAACGAAGCCCTTTGCTTTCGAAGGGCAGCGATATTTTTTGAATGAGAATTTCCTCAGGGGGAGAGACAGGACGATTCAGATGCTTTGTGAAAAAGACATTATCGTAACCTGTATATTACTGGTGGGGAATCGGAGCGGAGCATTGATGACTCATCCGGAAGCCGAACCGCGCGGAACTTATGCGATGCCGAACCTGAAGACGGAGCTGGGAGGGAAGCTCTATCGGGCTGCGCTGGATTTTTTGACGAATAGGTACTCGACTCCGGAGAAACGAATTTCGAACTGGGTCATTCACAATGAAATTGATCAGGCGGGAACCTGGACAAATATGGGAGATCAGCCGCTGGGACGTTATCTCGAAACCTACATGCGCTCAGCGCGGATCGTTTATCACTCGGCAAGATTACGTGATCCCCATGCCCGGGTTTTTGTTTCTCTGACGCATCATTGGAATAAGACGAGTTTCGGAAACGGGGTCTATAATGTTCGGGACCTGCTGGATCTTTTTGGCCAGGCGGCAGCGGCGGAAGGGGAATTCGGATGGGGAGTGGCTTATCATCCTTACCCGCAAAGTCTCCGGAATCCGGATACGTGGAACGATGACGATGTCACCTACGATTTTGATACGCCCTACATTACTCCTAAGAATATTGAAGTCTTACCCGCCTATCTCGGTGATCGGCCGATTCTTCTTTCTGAGCAGGGATTCAATACGCCGACCCTTAGTCTTGAGGATCAAAGGCGTCAGGTCGCCGGGCTCATGTATCTCTTTAGAAAACTGCCGAATCTTCCCACAATCGAAGCGTTTCATCTGCATCGGTATCAGGACATGCCCGATCGCGAAGGAGGATTGCGCCTCGGGATTATCGACGAGAACGGGAATCGGAAACTTGCCTGGGATGCCTACACTGCAATCGGCACGGATAATCAATCCGAATTCGGGAAGGTTGCGAATGAGCTTTTGCCGGAATCGGAGCGCGGGAATTTAAAAGAAGTTTCCCGGAAAAAATCCGGAGATTAGGCGCGGATTTTTGAAAGGGATCTCGAGTTCAATCGTATAAGATAGAGAAGCCCTCTTTTTTGAATGATTCGATATTTCCTACTCCTCTTTTCGCTGGCAGCCATTTTCGCAGGAAATGCAAAGGCCCAGAATCTACCTCCGGCGCCCAACCCGATTGCCGTTACTGCGAATGATTATGCCCGCTTTTACGCCGGTCTCCCACTGCGTCCCGACAGCCCTCTTCAAAAAATTGTCGGATTACCATCCGTCAGAAAACACTCGGTCGAAGCTCGTGACCTTTCAGAAAAATGGGAAGACACCCGGCTGTCTAAGATTCGTGATTGGGCCAAAGCAGAAGTGCATCCGAAAATTTCCCGACCGAAAGTTTTGAAGTACATGTTTGGCGGACCTGATTTTGTCCACGCCGCAACCGTCTTTCCCGGCGTCCCTGAGTATATTCAAGTCGGTCTCGAACCTTTGGGCTCGCTGCCCGATTTCTTTCAAATGGCTCCCGGGCAGATTGAAAGCTATCTGACTCATTTGAATCATACGCTGAGGAGTATCTCGAGACGCAGCTTCTTCATTACGAAAGAGATGAGAGCAGATTTCGGAAAAGACGGCGTCGATGGCGTTTTTCCTGTCCTGCTCTATTTCGCTGCCCTGAGCGGGCATGATGTATTGAATGCGAAATATGTGAAGTTGGATGCTGCGGGTTCGCCGGTGGAATGTGGTGCCGCAGAAGCCATCGGAATCTGGATCCAGTTCAAGCTGGTCAATGCTTCGCCGGGTGCGCCGGCTGTTCAGAACCTTTACTATTTTAAGACCGACCTATCGAACTCAGGGTTTCGAGCCGGGGGACCTTTTCATCAATTTCTCAGCGCCCGTCCCGGGGGAGTGGCTTATCTCAAGGCGGCCTCCTACTTGATGCACATGGAAGATTTTTCCAATATCAGAAACTTCCTTGTCGGCGACGCTCAATATGTCCTTCAGGATGCGTCAGGAATACCGGCAGCGTTTCTGGCACAGTATTACAAAGTGGACTATTTCGGGAAATACATCGGACCGATTGACATGTTCTCCGAATACGATCAGCCGGATCTCCGCGCGATTTATCAGTCAGGGGTAGGCAAACCCCTTCCATTTGGAACCGGTTACCGTCTGCGTGACGAAGATTCCGTGCAGATGCTGGGCGTCCACAAGTGAGTCCAGTTTTTCCGGCGGGACGAGAAATGAGATGGCGAAATCTCACTGCTTCGCTATCTTTGGGAACGTATGAGATTGTTCCAAGCTATTGTCCTCCTATTTTGTCTGTCCCCGCTTTGGCTGAATGCCGCTGAAAAGTCGAAGCCGAATATCATTGTGATCATGGCCGATGACCTCGGTTACGGCGACCTTTCCTGTTACGGTGCCACGGAACTCGATACTCCTTACATTGATCAATTGGCAGCTGAAGGGACGCGTTTTACGAGCGGATATTGCTCTGCTTCCACCTGTACTCCGACGCGTTATTCTTTTCTGACCGGGTCGTATGCCTTTCGGAAAAAGGGAACCGGAATTGCTCCTCCGAACAGTCCAGCTGTCATTCCGGCAGGAACTGTGACGACGGCTTCGCTTCTAAAGAATGCCGGATACAAAACCGCTGTGATCGGGAAATGGCACCTCGGCCTTGGCGGTCCCGAAGGTCCGCAATGGAACGAAGAGCTGAAACCAGGGCCCCTGGAGATTGGATTTGATCATTGCTATCTCCTGCCCACAACGAATGACCGCGTTCCTCAGGTGTATGTTCAAGATCACCGGGTATTGAATCTCGATCCGAAAGATCCAATCACACTCTACAAGAAGAAACCGTCAGAAGATCATCCGACCGGAATCACTCATCGCGACACCCTGAAGATGGATTGGACGCACGGGCACAACGCCACCATTCACAATGGAATCAGCCGTATCGGTTTTTACACAGGAGGGGAAAAGGCCCGTTTTCGCGACGAAGATCTCGCTGACGAGTGGGTGGATCGCTCCGTAAAATGGATCGAAAAGCAGAAGGATGCTCCGTTCTTCCTCTTCTTCGCCTCGCATGATATTCATGTCCCGCGGATGCCGCATGAGCGTTTTCAGGGGAAAACCAAACTCGGATTTCGCGGAGATTCAATCGTGGAACTGGATTGGTGCGTCGGTCAGCTGGTGGAAAATTTGAAGCGACTGAAGATTGAAGATAACACCATGATCGTTTTCTGCTCCGACAATGGACCGGTTCTCGATGATGGCTATGCTGACGGTGCCGTCGAGAAAAACGGCAAGCATCGCTCCGGAGGTCAATACAGTGGCGGTAAATACAGTGTTTATGAGGGCGGAACCCGGACACCGTTTATCACCTGGTGGCCGGGAACGATTCCTGCGGGTAAGGAATCCGACGAAGTGGTTTGTACGATTGATTTGGCGACCAGTTTTGCCTCAATGACAGGATCGGACATTCCCGGCGACTCGGTTCTCGACAGTCTGGATGTCATGGATGCACTGCTTGGAAAAGACGGCGCGAAAGGTCGTGATCACCTGGTGCAGCAGGACAACGGAAAAGGCGGAAACTACGGTTATCGGGAAGGGGACTGGAAGCTCCTCCGGCATGATTCCAAGAAGACCAGAAACCTCGTGGTAGAGCGCCAATTGGAGAATACGGTGGTTCCGGAATTTCAGTTATTCAACCTGGCTGAAGATCCAGGTGAAAAGCAAAACGTCATTGACGCAAATGCCAAGGTCGCAGAGGAAATGAAAACCCGACTCGCGAATATTATCGAGTCAGGTCGGAGCCGCTCTGAGTGAGCGGCCACCTTCCCTTCATCGAAATAAAGTTTAGGATGATGCGTCAGCGATGAAGATTCCATCGCCGCCGTTTCCTTGAAACAATTGCTGCGGATTCCATGAGTCAACCACTTCGACGGTGATTCCGCTGCTGGTGTTGTCGAAAATCACCGGAGCAATACTCTCCGGAAGTCGAATGCAACCGGCGGAAGCAGGATAGCCCGGCAGATCGCCGATGTGCATGCCGACAGCGCTTTCATCGAGACGCATCCAGTAGGGAAGTGAACATCCGTAGATCGTCGAAGTTTTACCGGACCGAACCCGCTGGGTGATTTTGAATACTCCGCGCGGGGTGTGTTTTCCTTCACGGGCGGTGGAGACAGCAGTGTCGACTGCGATGGTGTTGTTAACGATGAGAAAGGCTCGCTGCTTACTGACGTCAACGACGATGCGGCGCTCTGCACTTCCGGCCTCCTGCAGGAGTTGGTGATTGATGTAAGCGTCCTGGTGCACATCCCGCCATCCCGACTGAGATACTTGCTGGATAGGGGCAGGAACAGATTGGATTACCTGTTGAGCCATGACTTGCTCCATTTTTGCCTGGCGCTTCTGCTTCATCTTCTTGAAAAGTCCAGCTTCCGCGTTCGTCGCTGCTGACATGGTCACTCCGAGGATCAGGAGTGCTGTAGCGGTTTCGCGAAGCCCGTGAGCAACAACTTCTGCATCTTCGAAAATCAGTCCGAAGGCGTCGTCGTCAGTCTGACAGAAATCTTCAAACTGCTCCTTATCAGCGACGAGAAGACCGAGCAATTGGACCTTGGCCCCGCCGTTTGATTCGTCAGCTTCCCATCGGATCAGAGGGACACGCTGTCCTTTCGCTTTTATTTCGGGTCCATCGAGAGAAGTGGAAAGTGTATGTAGAAAACGTCGAACGTAGTCCTGCGGCTCAGATGCGTCTGACATGTCAGAAAACGGATCAGCCGATGCCAGCAGACCATCCAGATCAATCTGATAGGCTTCCTCAGCCCAATTCATGTCGGTGTCGGATTCACTGGAACTCTCCATTTCCACCCGTTGAAAAACCGGTGGTTTCGGACTTGGGAATAGTGGCTTGATACCGTTCCGGTCGACGTAAAAACCGATGCGGCTGTTCGATACAGCAGAAGCGAAGCGGTCGACGGTGTTACTTTCTGCTGCGAGTTCCGGCAGTTCTGCACCTTCGGCAGGGAGTTCATCAACGGGTCCAAAAAAGTTCACAAGCGGTTGCGTAGTCATATTCTTGAGTTGTCAGGGGTTACCATTCTGAATTTAAGTCATCGCGCCACGGCTCCGAAACTTCAGCGAGTAGCGCTTTCATGATCGGAGGTGGCACTTCAGGGTAGACGGATAGGATTCTGGATAATGCAGCAGAAATTCGGGGAGCCGCAAAACTGGTGCCTGTCTGGCATTGCGTAGCACCTCCGAGCCACGCAACTTCCACATTTTCGCCACGGGCGGAAAAGCTGACAAGCTTGCCGGGGCGATGGTAAATATCGTCCGTTTCACTTCGGGCAATATTTACGCTGATAACACTGGAGAAATGGGATGGCCACTCGGCTTCGGAATCATCATTGTTGCTGCAGGCGGCGACCACATGGATTCCCGTAAGCCAGGCTTCGTCCGCCCATGCTTTGTGGGGAAGGATAAATTTGGCCAGCCCGCGGCAGCCAAAGCTGCAATTGAGAATGTGGTAGCCGCGCTTGATCGCTTCTTTCACTCCGGCGTAGATCAGGTTGGTTCTGGAGAGGCTTCGGGCATCGAGGACGCGAAAACTTCCAATAGTGGCTTTCGGGGCAAGTTCATGAATGATTCCTGCCACTCCGGTGCCGTGGCCATAAACATCGGTTCCCGCTCCTTCAATGATTTCAATTCGGCCATCATCCTCCGCGAGGCCGATCGAATCCCCGGCAATCATGTTTGCGAGTTTAGGGTGATCAAATTCCACACCGGAATCAATCACAGCTATCTTGATGCCTTCACCGGTTCCAGTGAGAAGAGCTTCCTTCACCTCGTCCGTTGTTGGCCAGGCTGATTTGGCGCTAACTGGTTCTGTCATACTTCCAGCCCCAGAATGGCATTGAGAACTCTGTAGTTAATAAGCCGTTCCATTGTCGTCGAAAGCCGGCTGATTCGGTTGAGGTGTTTTGCGGAGAATCCTACCGGGTCCGGTCCTTCAGGAGTATCCTTCAGTTGGACGCAACTCAAAACCCCGACTGCAGTGCCGGCCAAGTAAAAGGGAACGGCGATCATGGAGCAGGTGATCTGGTCCATTGCTTCATCCGTTCTCTTCGAATGCTGCTTATTTTGATAGACGCTGTTCTCGCAAAGAGGCTGCTCGGATGCCAGCACCAGACTGATGAGACCTTCATTCAAAGGCTGTTCCCAGCCGATTAATTTGGGATCCGGTTCGCTGTAGCTGACAACCAGCTTGGTTTTTCCGGGATCGACCAACCAGATGGAAATCCCGTCTGCGCCCACTGAATCTGAAAAAAGCATGAACACCTCCCGGCCAGCCTTACCGATTAAGTTGTCGAGTTCCTCCGGGGCTACGGACTGGAGGGTCTTTACGAGACGGCGCTCGATGAGAAATGATTCTTCGGAAAATTCCGGGTCGGGTGATATCACGGCTACAAAATCTAAAGTTTCAGTTTAGTGGGACAGGGAAGAGAATAATCCTGATCCGACTCTCACTCAATTCTAAAAAGGAAAAGCTACTCGGCGGTTTCACCTTCCAGTTTCTCCATCGTTAGAAGCGTTCCGGCCACTGTCGCAAAGGTAGGGGCCAGAGTCCATCCAAGGATCGGGATAGAAAGCATGGCAATGTATCCAGTTCCGAGGGCGGTTGCTTCAGGGCGGTGAGCTTTCGAAAACTCAAAACTTTTGGTGGTTGTGTAACCGCGATACTCAAGAGGGAAATCCATCAGCCCGAACCCGGCGAATCGTGATTCTGTCAGGAAGACGCAGAGGGTTGCGACGAGGCTGCCAATCAGGGGAATGAACAGACCGATCACGAAAAATAGAATCGTCAGGCTGATTTCCAGGAACACATTTCGTAGATTCACTTTTGCACTCCGTCCGATGCTTTGGATGATGGAAAGCTTTGGGACAAAACGTTCCTTTTCGATTCCCCGGACGGTCATTTCCGCGAGTCTTCCTAAAAAGGGAGCCAAAAGGACGATTACAAATTGCTTGTGAATCAGGACGAAAAGAAAAGCCATTGCCACGAAGCCCAATACAGCAGCAGACCAGTTGATCGTGGCATCAAGCCAGGCCCATGGAGCGGTGACTTTTGCATCGATCCATTCAAAGAGTTGGCCGGAGAGCAGGTAGATTCCGTAGAAAATGAGACCGCTCAGTATCAGACTGACCATCCCGGGGGCAAAGAGGAATCCCCACAGTTTATATTCACTCAGGGTGCGGGGAACCTGTGCATAAAACTTCAGCGTGCGGAAAAAACGTCGGATCATAAGGGATAAATCTGTTGTGATGATTATTCATCATTTTTGCGGGAATTGAATCGTCTTTTCTCCGGAATCGTAATTCAAAAATTCAGTATATGAAATCTGCAGTCAGATGATTGAGCTCACTTTCGTCTGTTTGATTACTCGATCCTGCCGAACTTGATATCGTAATTTATCTCAAGCGATGGGAGGTGCTTTTATCTGAGGCCAGATACAAGCCTGTTGAATCGAACACCTAAGCCTGTTAAATCGACGCATGCGAATCGCTCTTTTTCTCACACTGCTTGCTGTCTCTTTTTCCATTGAGGCAAAAGAACCGCATCCCAATGTCGTCTTTTTCATGGCTGACGATATGGGGATGGGAGACACGAGCGCCTTTCAGGATTTCACCGGAAACAGTGATGCCGATCAGATTCATACACCGGGAATGGAGCGACTCGCTGAAATGGGTATGCGATTTACAGATGCTCACACTCCCAGTTCCCGTTGCACGGCGACTCGATACGGATTGCTGACGGGGCGTTATCCCTGGCGGAGTCGCATGAAATACTGGGTGCTCTTTGGGAGTCAGGGGGATCCTTTGATCGAACCCGATCGGCCAACTCTGGCGACTCTGTTTCGGGGGAAGGGATACTCGACTGCTCTGTTTGGAAAATGGCACGTGGGCCTGAGGTACCGACAGGAGAATGGAATGCCGGCAGCAGCCTGGGAAGATGCGGACCTGACAAAGCCACTTTTTGATTCTCCGCTGGATCATGGATTCGATATTTGCCGATTCACTTCGCGTTCTCACGGGACATCCGGAGCAACTGGAAAAAAGAACAAGCCCAATCAAAATGTTGGACCCGGTCACATCAACGGCCGTACTATTCTCAGTGCGACAGGGAAAGGAAAGTTACTGGTCTCTGAAGGACCGGATGTCTACGATTTGAACGCTCTCGGCGCCCGGCATTCCGACAACGCGGTTCAGTTTGTCCGAAATCATGTCATCGGGGAGGACAGTTGGGAAAAGCCTTTCTTTCTCTATTACGCGAGCAATTCGAATCATTCTCCCTACACCCCGTCCGGGGAAATCGGAGGGGTGAAAGTAGTCGGTGAAGGGCGCTCGGTTTCCGGAGAGCCGATGGGTAAGCGCTATGATTATGTTTACGAAAATGATGTGGCCTTGAATCGTCTCATTACCTATCTGGAAGAAACAGAGGATCGCAGAAGAGAAGGAAAGAAGCTCATCGAAAACACGATTGTCATCTTCACCAGCGACAACGGATCGGAGATCGAAAAGAAAGCAGCAACGGGTCCGCTCCGCAGTAACAAAGGCTCCGCCTTTGAAGGAGGGCATCGAGTCCCCTTTATTGTCTCGTGGCCGACGGGTGGAGTGAGTGCCGGGGAAACAAGCGACGAATTGCTTGGACTGACAGACATGTTCGCCACGTTTTCAGATATCCTCGGAAAGGAACTTCCGAACTGGCGAAAAGGAGAGGCGGGTGCGGAAGACAGTTTCAGTGTTCTGGGTGCGTGGCAGGGGGAAGGAACTCCGCAGCGTCCCCTGTTTCATAACGATCACAAAGAGGCTGAGAATGACGCAGCGGAAATGGCCGTTCGGGTGGATGATCCGGAGGTGGACGGAGAGATTATGAAAGGAGAATGGAAGCTTTTTTTCTCTGCTGGACTGGCGCGATTTGGAAAGCCGAAGGCAATCGCATTGTATGATCTGAAAGCCGACCCAAAGGAAGAGGAGAACCGGATCGATGACGAGGGGCTTGCTTCCCTCGTGAAACACCTGACTGATGCCGGGCAGCTCAATCGTGCATCGGGCGGCACGAGGATTTCTGAGGATTCTGAGGATTCTGAGGGAAACAGAGCCAGTGTAAACTGGGCCGGCGGAGCTGAGAAACAGGTCGGCAACGGCGTGACAATTTCGATGTTGGCGGAGCGAAATGGGGAATCCGTGTCTGATCCGAAATTTGATATCAATGATCGTGGACTTGGTTTGAGCGGAGGCAGTTTCGGACAGGTGGAGAGCGGCGAAGCTCTGCTGATCTCCTTTGATCAGGATGTCTATCTTGAGTTTGTCGGAGTTGTCGCTGGGAATGGTCAGTGCGGTGGTTTTTTTCAAGTGGGTGACCACGCGCCGCGGGCGATCTATTGCGTTGATGCGGACAACGACTCGAAAGATCAACACGGGCGAATCAGTGATGTGGGTGTTCTGAAAAAGGGTGAAACTCTCCGACTCGACAGTTCCCCGCATTTTGGTGTCGAGGCTCCGGGACAATGGCGATTGCAGGATATTCAGGTGCGGGTTCTGAGCAGGTAGATCCTTTGAAACTCAACGATTGCCGCGGTCCAGTCGTCATGTAGGTTACTTCTATGGTTAAACGAATTTTCTCCCTGTTCGCCGTTCTTCTATTGGCTTCACCCCTCCCGGCCCGCACCTGGAAATCGACGGACGGGAATTCTGTCGAGGCGGAATTCGTTTCCGCATCTGCCACCCATGTAACGATCAAACGAAATGCTGACGGTCGGCGTTTTACTCTGCCTTTTGAGAAGCTTTCGCAGGACGATCGCGACTGGATTGCCTCTCAGAGTGAAGGTGGAGATTCGGAAGGGCCAGCGCTTCCTGACGATGTGGTTGAACTGGTAAAATCAGGGAAGCTTCTGTTTGAAGATGATTTCAATCGGGAGGATCCCGACGATGCAGAGGAACTTGGAGAGAACTGGACAACTAACAGTGCCAGTCGCGCGCAGGGTGAAAAGCAGAATGATCTGGTCGAAGGCGAGCTGGTGATGACGATTTCGCCGAAGGCCGATCATGCGATTTCGACGGTCCATAACACTGCTGAACCGTATGGAGACGCAGTTGTCTATCTGCGGATGAAGCTCGAAGAGGGCGGCCAACTCAAGCTGGCTTATAATGACAAAATGGACAAATTGGTGTGGGCGGGGCATATCAATGGAGTCATCATGAGTCCCGGCAAACTTGTCCTTTCCGATGAGAGAGAAGGGCGTTTCAATCTGAAATACCGCGATGGAAAAGACACCCCCGAGGGGAAGGCCATTCTTGCGGATGTTTTGAAGAATACCGACAAATCCTTCCCGCTGGAACTCAAGGACGACGAGTGGCATGAGGTGGTGACTTTGCACAAAGGGGACACCCTTACCGTCTGGATTGATGGCGACGAAGTCGGATCCCACTCTTCCCCAGGTTTTGGCCATGCGACAAAGCGTCAGTTCGTGTTCGCCGTTGCAAAGAAAGCAATTGTTGATGATTTGAAAATCTGGAAGCTGTCCGCTGATTCAGAGTAAAGATTACATCTTCCTGACAATTATAGTTTTGCCTCCTGTCAGGTAATCTGGCAGGCTTTGGCAGTGTGGGGGAGGCTGGTCATCCGGTTTCCATGAGGTAAGGAAAAACGTAAGCTGATTGATGAGTGCTCCCGAACAAGGCAATATTCTGGTCTCCCCGGTCGATGCTGGCCTAAGTGAAAAACCCAGGTCCGGTAAAAGGGATCGGGGAGAACAAGGATTTCTCTATGGTGTGAGGAAGCATCCCCTCATCGTTGGAGTGATCGTTGCTGCAATCTTTGTTGGAATTTATTTCCTTTCGCAAAGAGGGACCAATCTGATTGCCGGCCAGGCACTCGCGAGAGCAGTTAAGGCCGATATGGAAGTGCTCGTGTTGGAAGGGGGAAATGTGAAAGCGCTCGAATCGCTCGAGCTCAAGTCCCAGGTGGAAACCCGGGAGGGAGCAAAGATTCTCAGTATCGTTGACGAAGGGTATGAGGTGACGCTCGAAGATGTGGAAGCGAAGAAAATTCTCATCAAGCTCGATCCGACCGAGATGAAGGAGAAGATCGAGCAGCATGATATTGAATTTGAGAATGCTCAATCAGAATCCACCGAAACGGACGAAGCGCGTTCGATTCAAAGGACGGAAAGCGATAACGAAATTAAGGTCGCCCGGCAGACTGCCCGTTTTGCTTTGCTCGATCTGGAAAAATACATGGGTGAAGAAACTTCGCGAAAGGTCCTCGGAATTCGGGATTTGCCGGCCGACGAGGATGCCTTGATTGCCTACGAAGACAAATTCAGGGAAAGGCTTCTCAAGATGACGGGGAAGGACAAGAAACCGGAGGAAACGAAAGAAAAAGATTCCGAAGGCAAAGGGGAGAAAAAGGGCGCCGAATCAAAGAAATCAGAAGAAAAAGAGGAAGACGATATTATTGAACGCGGCGACTGGGTGAGCATTGATTTCGCTCAGTATTTGAAGAATGAGCTCCTGGGCGACGGGGAGGCTCAGCAGGAATTGAGAAAACGGCAGGATGAGCTCTTGGTGGCCCGGAGTGAACACGCCGTCGAGATGGAGGAAGTTCTTGGGTCGGAGCGTCTCGCTAAACAGGATTTTATTACGAGGGCAACTTTGGATAAACAGCGGGTGGCTCTTAAAAAAGCAGAAATCAGAGAGTTGAGCGCAGAGACCGGGTTGGAGCTTTATCGGCGTTACGAGTATCCGAAGAAGGCGGAAGAGCTCCTGACGAAATATGAAGACTCCCTCCACCTTCTCGATTTAAAAAAGAAGGAGGCCATCGCCAAGCTTGCCCAGTCGGAGGCGAAATTTCGCAGCGCCGAACAGATGTTTAAAATGGCTTTAAAAAAGCGGGGTGAGTTGGCTAAGCAGCTGGAGAGTTGCACTATTATTGCCACCAAGCCCGGTCTCGTTGTTTATGGATCCAGCGATCGAAACCCCTATTACAGTAGCGAGGAAAAGATCGAAGAAGGGGCTTCAGTGCGCTATAAGAAAACGATCATCACGATTCCTGACATGACTAGAATGGGGGTTAAGGTTTCCGTTCAGGAATCTCACATTAAAAAGGTCAAAGAAGGGCAGAAAGTCAGAATCATTGCCGAGGCGGAAACGGAGAAAATCCTGACCGGTGAGGTCAAAAAGGTAGCCGTGCTACCCGATTCGAACCGGTGGTATGACAATCCGAATCAGAAAGTTTATCCAACCGAAATCCATATCGATGGAACGCAGGACTGGCTCAAGCCGGGGATGAGCGCGAAGATTGAAATCATCGTTCAGGAACTGACGGACGTTCTCCGAATTCCTCTTCAGTGCGCGATGGTCGATGAGGGGGATACGATCGTTTACATTGACCGTGGTGGTTTGCCGGTGCGTCAGGAGATTGAAACCGGTGCTTTTACCGATGAGTTTATCGAGATAAAGGGCGGACTGAAAGAGGGCGATATGGTCTACCTCAACAAGCCGAAATTCGAAGATGGCAGCACCGGAGACGGTGGCAAAAAAGCTGATTCCAGCAACTGATGTCAAAGTCTGAAAGCGAGATCATCGGGCTTCGCGATGTCGGCCGGGCCTACCGGATGGGGGACTCCATCGTCAATGCGCTTGATGGGGTTTCTCTGGAAGTGGAGAAAGGGGACTATCTCTGCATCATGGGGCCTTCCGGGTGCGGGAAATCCACGATGCTCAATTTACTGGGCTGTCTCGATCAACCAACTTCAGGTGACTATTTTCTGGGCGGGCAAAATGTTTCGGAACTCGATGACGATACTCTTTCGGAGGTTCGAGGGCATCGTCTCGGATTTATCTTTCAGTCCTACAATCTGATTCCTCAGCTGACTGTCCTGGAGAATATCGAAGTGCCGATGTTCTACCGCGGTGTTCCCGAGAAAGAGAGCCGGCAGCGTGCAATTGAGTTGGCGGAAAGGGTCGGGCTTGGTGATCGGGCTGATCACCGCCCGACGGAGTTGTCCGGTGGGCAGCAGCAACGAGTCGCGATTGCCCGTGCGCTTGCGAATGATCCGCTGGTCATTCTTGCCGATGAGGCAACAGGGAATCTGGATACAAAATCAGGAGAGGAAATCCTCGAGATATTTGCCCGTTTGAACGCCGAGGGGAAGACCTTGATTTTCGTGACCCATGACGAGGAGATGGCGAAACGGGGGAACCGGGTGATCCGTCTCCGGGATGGCAAGGTGGAGAAAGATGAGCGGATTCAAGACGGTAGGAAAGTCTCAAACGAATCGGGAGAATCGGCTCATCAATATTCCGACAGTGGAGGAATTACCGATCGTGGCTACATCCCGACACTGAATTTAAAACGAAGCGTATTGCTCGGATTGAAGAGCCTCTGGTTACATCGTCTTCGCTCCCTGTTAACAGCCCTGGGAATTGTCTTCGGAGTGTCGTCTGTAATTGCGATGCTTGCGATTGGGGAGGGGGCCAGCTATGAGGCGCAGGAGCAGATTCGTAAACTCGGGAGTCAGAATGTGATTGTCCGAAGTGTAAAACCACCCGGGAAAACTGAAGGGAACACCGGTCGTTCTTTCGTTTTGAAATACGGAGTCACCGGGCGGGATGTTCGGCAGATTCTGGCGACAATCCCCGGCATTAAGATGGTCGTTCCGAATCGGGAAATTGGAGATTACATTGGTCACAAGACCCGCCGGATTGATGCAACGGTTTCCGGCGTGATTCCGATTTTTCCGGAAATGCGAAACCGACAGTTGATCGAGGGACGATTCTTTAACCTCCTCGAAATGGAATCGCGTCAAAATGTTGGTGTGTTGAATCGCGAAGCTGCGGATAAGCTTTTTCCTCTCGACCCTGTCGTCGGAAGCACTGTGAAGCTGAGCGATACCTATTATCGAATCATTGGGATTCTTGATTCAGCAGTGGCACTTCCTGACGAGGATGCCAAGGAAGCGGAGGAGAAGAAATTTGAGATGTTTATTCCTCTTGAAACCATGTTGGAGCGATATGGTGAAGTGATTTACAAATCGCGGTCAGGAAGCTTCGAGGCGGAGAAGGTGGAGTTTCATGAAGTGACGATTGTGGTGGATAATCCGGAGAGAGTCGCGGAAAAGGCGGATGCCGTCCGTCACCTTCTCGAATCCAATCACGAGGTCCCGGATTTTCAGGTGATCGTTCCCATTGAATTGCTTCGACAAGCGGAACGCACTAAGCAGATCTTTACGATCGTTCTTGGTTCCATCGCGACGATCAGTCTGATTGTCGGGGGAATCGGGATCATGAATATTATGCTCGCCAGTGTCACCGAGCGAACCCGCGAGATCGGAATTCGCCGGGCTCTCGGTGGTAGGCGTCGCGATATTACACTTCAATTCCTCGTGGAAGCTACTCTGCTCTCCGGAGTTGGTGGACTCATTGGCGTTGCCCTGGGGCTGACGATCCCGGCAGTTGTGACTCACTTTAGTGGAATGGTCACGGTTGTGAAATCGTGGGCGCCCGGATTGGCTCTCACGATTTCTGTTTTCACAGGCGTCGTTTTCGGATTGTACCCTGCACTTCGAGCCGCGAGATTGAGTCCGGTAGACGCTTTGAGACACGAGTAATCTCGTTTGCCCTAGCTGATGAATTTGAAGGAAAGAGGGTAGACGTAATCAACTCCCTTGTTGGCTTCAACACCTGCGATGATCGAAAAGATAATCGAGAGGACGGCTGCGGCAATCATGGTGAGGAATCCGATCCCGACGAACATCAGTGGAACGGAAATTAGCTCGATGATAATCATGGTGATGTGGAAATTGAGAGCTTCTTTCCCGGCCCGGTCCACTTTTGGCATCTCATCTTTTTTGATGAGCCAGCAAACCAGTGGACCCACGAATGATGGAATGCTCAAGAGGCAGCAAAGACCCGATAGATGAGTGAACATCGCCCAGTCCCGTTCCGGTTTGCCCGGGTCGAGAGGAGCGGGCTGTGACGGTGGCGCAGGTGTAGGGTTTTCCGATTCCATGGGCAAAGAATAAATCCTATGAAAAGAATCGTCCGTTACAAGAAAGACTTTTCTTTGTAACGGAGCGGACAGGCTTGCATCGATGACCCAAGCTTGTTGAATTGTTCGTCCTCAGTTCGTCAAACTCCATTCAGGAAGTCTTACGATCTCTCCACCTTTTTGTGCGCTCTCGTGGGAAAGAATTCCTGTGAGCGTGATATTGGCCGACTGCACCGCGTTGGGATAGCCTTCTCCGGAGCCGCGAAGCAACTCAACAAATTGATGGACCAGATGCGGATGAGATCCGCCATGACCGGCCCCCTGGGTAAAACTCAGGTGATCTTCGCCATCCTCACCTCCGTAGACTCCGCCGGTGGTGAAGGGTGCAATTTCCTCGGGTAAAAGGTGAGCATAGTCGGGGCACTCCTGTTCGGCTGGAATCTCCGGCTCGGGCTTTTTGGCGGTGTGAACAATCAGGGGTTCCCCTTCGATCAAGGGCCACTCGACCGATTTCTCTGATCCGTAAACCTCGATGCTTTCTCGATACTGCCGGGCCACGTCGAAAAGGGAGCGGTGGACCTGTGCGCTAAGGTCACTTTGGTGAAATTTGATGTGGGTGGATTCCACTGCATAAGGAGAACCGTAGCATTCGTGCATTTCCTCCCGAATTGTTCCGCTGGGGAAACAACTGACATATTCCGCTTCGTTTCGGGCGAGGCCAAGGACAGGTCCGACACAGTGAGTCGCGTAGTGCATGGGAGGAAGTCCCGGCCAGTAGCCCGGCCAACCATCCATGTCCTGTTGGTGGCTTGCTTTGAGGAACTGCAATTTGCCGAGTTCGCCTTTGTCGTGAAGTTCCTTCATGTAGAGAAACTCCCGGGCGTAAACCACCGTCTCCATCATCATGTAGTGGAGTCCGGTTTCGGCGCTCATTTCAACAATTGCTTTGCAGTCCTCCTCGCTCGTCGCCATTGGGACGGTGCAGGCAACGTGCTTTCCGGCACGGAACGCTGCCAGGGTGTGCTCCGCATGATTGGGAATCGGTGTGTTGATGTGGACTGCATCAATCTCCGGATCTGCGAGAAGCTCGTCGTAGCTGGTGTAGCGTTTTTCGATACCGTATTTTTCACCGATCTCGTGAAGAGACTCCTCGTTTCTCTGGCATAGGGCTGTGATCTCTGTATTCGGATGCCTCTGATAAATCGGAATGAATTCGGCTCCGAATCCAAGGCCGACAATGGCAATGCGTGGTTTTTCAATCGGTGAGGTCATAGGTGTAAAAAGTTATCCGAAGAGTAGGGAGAAGAGGAAGTTTTATCTTGGCGCGATCAGTCGATTTTTAGGAGATTCCGGACAAACCCCTGTTCACGGAGGAAAACGACTTTCCACTTCGACGGAAGATATAGAGAATCATCTAATGATGAATCGTCGACAATGGATCGGTCTCTCGGCAGGTGCCGCAGCGGGAAGCATAGCCCAATCGGGGCATGCAAAAGAAGAGTCCGCTTTCACACTGAAATACTCTCCCCATTTCGGGATGTTTAAAATTTCCGCACCCGGCGGGCCTGTTGATGAATTGCAGTTTGCATTCGATCATGGATTTCGTGGATGGGAAGACAACGGGATGAGTGCCCGGCCGCTTGAAGAGCAGGACGCGATCGCGAAAAAGATGAGCGAACTTGGTATGACCATGGGCGTGGTCTCAGCGAAGACTGGAATCAAGGAGCTTAACTTCGCTTCCCGTGATGAAGAGGCTCACCAGATTGTCTTGGACCAGATTAAAGCCACGGTCGAAACGGCAAAGCGGGTCAATGCTGGATTCATGACCCTGGTGTCGGGGCAAGTGGATCCGCGCTGGCCACGGGATATTCAGTTTGCGAACTGTATCGACCTGTTGCGGCGGGCAGTGGAGATTGTCGAGCCACACAATATAACGATGGTGATGGAACCTTTGAATCGATTTAAAAATCATCCCGGTTCGTTTTTGCAGACGGTTACGGAAGGGTATTTGATTTGCAAGGCGGTCGATCATCACAATTGCAAAGTGCTCTATGACATCTATCACCAGCAAATTGCGGAGGGGAATATCATTCCGCTTTTTGATTTGTGTCGCGATCAGATTGGCTACGTCCAGGTGGGAGACAATCCGGGGAGAAAAGAACCGGGCACGGGTGAGATCAATTACGCCAAGGTTTTCTCCCATATTCATGAATCCGGATACGACGGAATTGTGGGGATGGAACACGGGAATTCAATCAAGGGAATCGAAGGCGAAGAAGCGGTGATCGCAGCCTATCGCGCTGTCGACCCGTGACGTGGAAAAGGGCGTTTACATTTTGAGCTCAGAGTGCGAGGGATCGAATATGATTTATCGGTTTCTTTTGCTCGTCATCGTTTTCTTTTCTCTGACGAGAGGCTTCGCTGCGGAGAAGCCCAACTTCATTGTTCTGATCTCGGATGACATTAGTTACGATGACCTGGGTTGCTATGGAAGCCTGAATGGCCGGACTCCCAATATCGATAAGCTAGCGGGCGAGGGGATTAAATTTACCAACGCTTACCTGACCGCCAGCAGTTGCAGTCCGAGCCGTTCCAGTATTCTCACAGGGCGGTATCCGCATAACAACGGGGAGGCTGCAGAATTACACCGCTCGATTTCGTGGCACATTCCATCGATCTCCGGGGTATTGCGGGATGCTGGTTATTATGCGGCATTGGCAGGAAAAGATCATGTCACCTGGAAGTCTGCTCCAGATGGGGAGTCGGCTCCCACCAAAGCCTTTGACAAGAAATACGCTTCCAAAGTAAAAGGGAATTCCGGTGGGCACGGCAAATGGATCAAGGCGCTCGAAGAATGTCCTGGTGATAAACCCTTCTTTCTCTGGTTGGCATCGCTCGATGCTCATCGGGTCTGGGATGGGAATCACGAGTGGGATGAAGTTCTCTATGGAGCAAAACATGATCCTGAGAAAGTGGTTCTTCCCCCGGCCCTTCTCGACACCCCGACGACACGTAAAGATTTTGCAGCCTACTTGAATGAGGTGACCCGTTTTGACTGGTATGTTGGTCAGGTAATTGACTGGCTGAAGGAGAAGGGCAAATTCGCGAATACTCAGATTTTTGTGATCGCAGACAATGGCCGGCCATTTCCCCGCGCCAAGACCCGGCTTCACGATGACGGAATGAAAACGTATTTTGTATCGAGTGGTCCTGCGTCGAAGGAATCCGGAGTTGCGAGCGATTCGCTGATCAGTGTGATTGATATCGCTCCGACTGTTTGTGAAATGGCGGGTGTTGAGTCGAGTCCCACTTTTCAGGGGAGAAGTCTCGTTCCGGTGTTGGCGGATTCGACAGCGGAAGTTCGGCCCATGGCATTTTCCGAACACAACTGGCACGACTACGAAGCTCTGGGGCGATCGGTACGGGACGGCCGCTATTTGTATATCCAGAATGACCGCCCGCAATTTGCTCAGCAAGGGCCGGCGGATTCGGTGAAATCTGCAAGCTTCCAGGATCTGCTGGCTGCGACAAAGTCGTCGGAACTATTGACGCCAATTCAGCAGGATGTGTTTCGCGCTCCTCGACCGGAAGTTGAGCTCTATGATACGCAGGGTGATCCGCATCAAATCAGTAATCTTGCCGGCAAGTCGGAGTATGCCGATCTGGAAAAACAGCTGAGCGATGCTTTGGCATTCTGGCGTGAGGAAACTGCAGACTCTTCTCCTGAGGAAATCAGTGGAGACTATTTTTCCAATGTGACGGGCGACAAGCTCGATATCAAGCCTCAAGACTTTCAGCGCCCTCCGCCGGGAGCGGATAAAGGGGCGGATAAAGTAAATGCTGAGGGTCTGAAATAGAAGGAATACCGATGCGCTGTTTCACTTTAATTGCTGTTTTTGTTCTCTGCTTGCTTTCAAATCGGGGCGGAGCTGAGGAAGCCTGGATCCAGTTGTTCAATGGAAAAGATTTGTCAGACTGGCGGGCCAATGCGGATTCCGGGGCTTTTTCGGTCAAGGATGGAATTCTGACTGCTCACGCAACGCACCCGAAAAATAGAGGGCATCTCTTTTTTACGGGCGATGATGAGGAGCTCGATCGTTTCAAAGATTTCGAACTGATCGTCGTGGCGCGAGGAGAAGCGCACTCCAACTCCGGGATCTTTTTCCACACCGACATGGAGACACGCGATGGTGTGCTCCACTTGAAGAACGGTTATGAGATTCAGTTGAACAGCTCGATAAAGGAAAAGCGGAAAACGGGGAGCCTTTACGATGTTGCTGACCTTTACGAGTCGCCGGTAGACGAGACGAAATGGTTTACGGTGAAGATTCGGGTGGAGGGAAAACGGATCCAGGCATGGATCAATGACAAGCAAACTGTCGACTATACAGAACCGAAAAATCCGGAGAGGAAACCTCAACGTGCCGGTCGATTGATCAATTCAAGAGGCGGTGCGATTGCCCTTCAGGCTCACGACGACAAGAGCACATTCCATTTTAGGGAAATCAAAATTCGGAACTTGTATCGGGACTGATCGCATTGTTGCCAAAGAAATTGTGCATACAGACGATGGCGAGTCGTCGAATGCACATGAAAGCCAATCACCTCACTCTCGCCGTCACTCTTCTTTCACTCGGATCTTTTGGATTCGCTCAGGAACAAACTGAGAGGGGCATCCCTCAAGTTATTGCTGCCAATGAAGTAGCCGCTCCGGCGGAAACGCAAGTGGCCCCCGAAGTGACCACTGCTGCTGCCAATGAAGTAGCCGCTCCGGCGGAAGCGCAAGTGGCCCTCGAAGAACCCACGGCTGCAGCTGCGCCCGCTAAAATTCCTGCCATCCTTACCAAAGTGGTCGAGTCGAAAAAGCTCTCAGGTCAGGACGCGGAAGTCACTGCCGTACCGATCGCCGCTGTATTTAACGAAGAGGGTAAGTTTTTCGTTCTCGCCAAAGGAGCAGAGTCAGATGTGAACTTTACTCAACTGGAAGTGGAAGTCGGAAAGACCGATGGAACTTTTGTTGAAATTACTGCAGGCCTCGCACCCGGCGATGAAGTGATCGTAGTATCGTCGGCACAGGTGAAGGCACCCGTCGTCGCTGAGGTAGGGCAAGCGCAGGCGCCCACCGTTTCGGAGGCAGGACAAGCCTACGGCGTCAGGGGCTGCCCGACCAACACGGATTGTGAAATTCCGGTTCATGGGAATTTTTACGGCGGAAGAGAATACTACGACGAGCCGGTCGGCTTCTATGGCGGAGGTTCTTACCGCGGTGGCGGCGGATTCAACAGAGGTGGAGGATCCTTCTGCCGATAGGACAATTTGACCATCAACAACACAAGCAACTGAGAACAGCGTCGACGAAAGTCGGCGCTGTTTTCGTTACTTCGTCAAAGGGCTTGCCGGGGGTTCGCTTACGAGTTGGACAAAGGCTTCACGGGCTCGCGCAGTTTGTACTTCATCCATAATGAGGTAGCGGTCGTTGCCCTTTTCACTTACGAAGAAATCGGTGCGACCTTCGTCGTTCACTTTCACGTTTCCTTTTGGCGACAGGTCGAAATATCCTCGGTCAGGAAAGACAGCATAGAGGACCGCTGTCAGATCCCAGGTTGGGCGATCATGAGGCTTTTCAGGAACGTAGGCAAGGTAGCCCTCTTTAATGATGTGGTGATCCACGTAGTTGTAATCCTCCATGATGCTCTTCCATGGATAGGTCGCGGCAATGCCGATTTCGAATCCGCTCCAAATCACGCTTGAGGGCCATTTGTCTGCAAAGGCTTGTGCCGAGGGGACGTCCTTTTTGACGTTGTATTCGAGATGTTGAGTTCCATGGCGAATGGTCTGAAAGGCGCCGGCCATGATGACGAGTTCCTTTACTTTCTTTTTGATCAGGGAGGGACCGTCCAATGGAGAATGACTGTCCGCTTTCGACTCTAGCAATTGTGCGAGATTGGTAAAAAACCCGACTTGAGCAATCGATACAGATCCGTCGGGTTGGGCGGCGAGAGTCTTCCGCAAAAGGTCCACTGCATTGGGGGCGTCGACGCCGGATTTCAGATCGTGAGGATAGATCGGTTTTCCATCCTCTGTTTTGTTTTCAACCAGACCATTGTATTTTCCTTTCTCCGGCGTCACTCCGTCACGAACAGCGCCGACCGGGATATCCGGCGAACCGTAAAAGGTATTTACTGCATCAATGTAAGCTGCCGAAAGTGGATGGTCTTTTGTGGAGGTGACTGCGAGGAGTTTGACAGCCCCGCGGCGTTCCATTTGATGAATCATTGCCAGGGCCATTGCATCGTCGATGTCATTCCCCATGTCAGTGTCAAAGATCAGCTTCACTGGTTCAGCGGAAGCGGGAAACAGGAGTGCGCTCAGGCTGATGATATATAAGGTGAGTTTCATGATCGTGGCGGTTGATTTACAAGTTGGATGAGTGCTTCGGAAACCCGGGTCTTCTGGACGGGTGAAAGTAAGAGGTAGCGGTCGCGTCCGTTTTTCGTCGGACGGAATCTCGTGAATCCATCGTCAGCAACACTGACTGAACCTTTTGGCGAAAATCCAAAGTAGCCGCGCTCTGGAAAAACAGAATACAACACGCTGGTGAGGTCCCAGCAGGGGCGATCGTGATTCGGACCGCTGTGAAGCAGGTAAGCTTCTTTCACAATGTGGTGCCCGGTATAATTGAAGTCCTTGGCAATGCTTTTCCTGGGGAAAGTCACACTGATGCCGATTTTGAAACCACTCCAGATTACCGGGACTTCGGCAGGCCATTTTGCCGCAAGTGTCTGCATCGACAATACATGGTTGCGAACGTTGGCTTCGAGGAAATGGTTGTCGCCGTTAATCGTCTCAAAGGCTCCTGCCATGACGGAAAGGTGGCCGACCTTCTTTTTGACCAAGTTAATTCCACCGTCGGAGTTCAAAAAGTCAGCGAGATTTGTGGCGAGTCCAACCTGGATGATCGCTAGGGAGTGATCTTCTGCTTCGCTTAATGTCTTTCGCAATAATTTCACTGCATCTTCCGGATCGCTGGATACACCGATGTCGCGTGGATATCTCAATTTGCCATCGTCGTTTTTAACTTCGGCCAATGTTAGATACTTGCTGTCCCGATGTGGTGCCGTTTTAGAAATCCCTATGGGAATATCGGGTCGACCATAAAACGTATTCACTGCGTCAACGAAGGGGGCAGCCAGTTCATTTTTCTTTGAGACGGTCACGGCTAGCAGTTCGCACTTTTCACGATTCATCAGGGAGTGGATCATCGCCAAAGCGAGCACATCGTCGACGTCCCCGGTTATGTCCGTGTCGAAAATTAATTTCACGGGTTCGTCGGCGAATGCCGATGCGAACCATAAGGGGAACAGAAGAATGCAGGCCCAAAGTTTCATGCGTTTCGTTTTTTGAGTTTTCCGGCTCGCCAGGCATCGATGATAACAGCCAAGACAATGACCAATCCGGTAATGAGAAGTTTGACGGGTGATGATGCTCCCTGAGAGGCGAGACCGGCTCCTAATGTCGCCATTATCAACACTCCAATGAAACTCCCTACGACTGAGCCGCGCCCACCCATCAGGCTGGTTCCGCCAATGACCACTGCTGCAATAGCGGAGAGTTCGAGGCCGGCTCCGGCGTTCGGATCGACGGTTTGCATCCGCGAGCTGTCGATGGCTGCGGCGAATCCGGCGAGGGCACCGGCGATCATGAAGACAAGAATCTTGACGGGCTTGATGTTGATGCCGGAAAAAGTAGCCGCTTCCTCATTTGCCCCGACAACGAGGACATATCGGCCGAAGACGGTTCGCTTCAGAATGATCTGCCCTAAAATCACTACGAGAACTGCGAAGAGGAAAGCCCAGGAAACACTGATCACAGGAATAGGGTTTCCCAGCCATTCGACAGGCGCGCCGATGTATTTTGACTGGGAATCGGTTCCGATGTAGGCAAGTCCCCGGGCTATCTGCATCATTCCCAGAGTGACGATGAAACTGGGGACGGCAAAGCGAACGCTCACCCATCCATTGACCCAACCGCAGGCAGTCCCGGCTAGGATAGCGAGAGGCAGTGCCGCAAAGAGTGACCATTCCCAGTCCACCATCGCCAGCCCCAGCATCGATCCGGCAAAGGCCATGACTGAACCAACCGAAAGATCAATTCCTGCTGTGATGATGACGAAGGTCATTCCAACCGAGATAACAGCGAGAGCTGGAACTTGATTGGCGATTTGACTGAAGGTTGCCCTTGAGAAAAAGTTTTCGCTGAGGAAACTGAACACAAGAATCACGCCCAGCAAAACCCCGATGAGTCCAAGGGATTCGCCGTAGCCGGAGAGGAGTCTCGATTTCTTTTCCCTTGTCACCTATTTCAGTGTTTCAGAAGTGATGAGATCGACTGGAGTTCTCTTGTCCTCCACTTCGGTGTTTCCATTGAGGCTGGAAAGTGCCGCTTCAATTCCGAACACGGCGAGTTGGTCCCCATGCTGATCCGCAGTCGCGAAAATCCGACCTTCTTTAATCATCGCCTGCACCGCCGAGATGTTGTCGAATCCAACGACGAGAACTTCCCCCTCTTTCCCGGCGGCCTTGACTGCCGCGACGGCTCCAAGAGCCATGCTGTCATTGCTCGCCAGAATCGCGGACAACTCAGGGTGTTCTGTCAGGATCGAGCTGGAGACGGAATTTGCTTTCGCCATTTCCCAGGATGCGCTTTGGACGGAAACGATTTCTGCTTGGGCTGTCTTCATGGCGTCTTCGAAGCCGGTCCGTCTTTGCTGTGCATTGAAAGCAGTGGGGACTCCTTCCAGGATGGCAACCTTCGCCCCGGGACTGAGCGATTTTGCCAGAGCATCTCCAACTTTTCCGGCGCCTTCCCGATTGTCCGGTCCGACGAAAGGAATCTGAATTTCCGACTTCTCGAGGACATCCTTGTCGAGCTTGTTATCAATATTGATGACGATGATCCCGGCGGTCTGAGCTTTTTTCAAAGCAGGAACCAGCGCTTTTGAATCAGCAGGAGCGATGACAATGGCATCGACACCACGGGCGACCATTTGTTCGACGAGGGCGACTTGTTGAGAGAGGTCTGTCTCGTTCTGAATGCCATTTATGATCAGAGAAAAACGATCGCTGTTTTCTTTCTCAAAGTCTTCCGCTCCATCGGCCATGGTTTTGAAAAACTCGTTGGCAAGAGATTTCATGACCAGGGCGATTTCCGGTTTCTCTTTTTGACTGCTTCCCTCCACCTCATGTTCAGGCTTCTCATTGCAGGAAGTCATTGCAAGAATGGTAACAAAGCAGGCGATCAGTCCTCGGGAGAAAGAGGGGAAACGGGATAAGGGATTCATGTTGAGAAAACGATTGCCTGAAAACGGGTGGCGGGGCAATGCTAAAGTCTGGTGTGCGTTACCATATAGCAGGGGCAATTCGACCAACTGAGAGGGGTGAATCGAATAGTCATCCTTCTCCCCGAAATACCTTTTCGAGGTAACTTTCGAAGGTCTGGGCGAAAAATTCTTCGTTCGATCCGAATTTTTCATAGCGATAGACGGAAGGGGAATGGCCGAGCGAAATCAGATAGTGAAAATCTGTGGTCTCGCCAAAGCGGATCCAGGGATGCGGAGAAGAACACTCGTTGCGAATGATTTCGAAATTGCAGATGGGTAGTACCGGCCAGATTTCGCCCTTCTGTGCTTCGAGTCCATTCGAGGTCGCCAGGTAAGAGCGGAGTCGAGCAGGAATACTAATGGTCTGTTCCGATTCCAGAGATACCAGTTTCTCTTCCGCGGCTGGTGGGAAAAAAGAGGCGTCAATTTTTCCCGCGCGGGCAGCGGGGTGCTCAGTCATCTCAATGATGTCGGCTTTCCAGTCTTTGGGCATTGTTCTTGCAGGTGACATTTCGTAAGTCGAAAGGGATTTCGGGAAGTTAATCCTGTGGGAACGTTTCGCGATGTTCCGCCACTGTGCAACGATTACCGCCATCTCGTCGCTTTCTTTTTCACAAACGGGTTCGGGTGAAACGAGATACTCCCATGTGCAATCTTCCTCTGTCGATGATGCAGAGAATGGGAGTGGAAAAGGGGAGCTCTGGAGGCAGCACCGGTGCGATGTCCGGTCCCGGCTAGCCATGGTCGTAAGGGGTCGGTCCTTCATTTCATTTCATTGATCTAATTCCCGTAGTCCCTACCGGAGATTATGGACTTGCCTTTACTGTTGGAGAATTGCCTCCGCAGTTTTGAGGCCCGAAACGATTGCCCCTTCAATTGACCCGCTGGATCGATGATCACCACAGATGTAGAGACTGTCGGAAATTCGGTCGTAAGCAAGAGGGAAATGGCCGACAACAGGCGAGGGAAGCGCCTTCCGAATGTGGTAGGTTCTGAGGTGACTCCATTGATCCTGTCTCTTATACACATCTCCGAGCCCACGAGACCGAGGCTGATC
>CAJXQE010000072.1 GCA_913058215.1 uncultured Verrucomicrobiales bacterium | reverse complement strand
AGGGAAAGATCGAGCTGCTGGCGCAGTAGGATTTCAAAGCCAGCCGGAGCGGCCGACCTACAGTAGTTGGGCGGTGGCCTTTGCTCCAAAACGACAGCAGGCACTGTAGGGCGAGCGCTCCGCTTGCCTTTGCCATCAACCCGCGACTGCGGGGTGGAACTCTTCGATGGTCGTGGTCAGGGAAAGATCGAGCTGCTGGCGCAGTAGGATTTCAAAGCCAGCCGGAGCGGCCGGCCTACAGTGGGTGGGCGGTGGCCTCCATTTTTGGTTCGCTCGCATTCCCATCCCGGTGTGATATACTAGCAGCGTTCCCGAAAAGGAGGTCGCTATGAACTTTTCTATTTCACATCTCCCCAAATCCCTGATTGCACCCCGCGCGTCGCGGCGGTGATTCAGTCCCTTGATTTTTCAAGGGTGAAGCAAACCGACACCGCCCGTCGCGGTAGCTCGAAAACCACATTGGTCAGTTGATCGTTCGCGTGCCCTTGTGCCCGAATGTCCTGACATGGCAATAATTTTACCTTTATGAAAAATGAAAACGAATACTCAAAATCAAATCCCGGGAGATACCTATCCGGAGAATGAAGACGGCGTTTCTCCCAAAGAACTCGCCAAACTCCAACTCAGCGAATCGCGAAAGCGCTCGCGCGGCAAACCGAATCATCATGCACAGCAACTCTGCAAGCAGGCTCGCTATGCAATCGATGAGGCTTTGATCTGTGATTGTGGCGATCCAATTCTGGAAGGGCTGCAGGTGGAAACGGTTCGTCCGGTATCCGGGACAAACCAGCTTGAGGTTCTATTGAGCGTGCCCTCATCAAAAACGGAGCGAATCGGAGAGATTCTCGAAGCCCTGAAACAGGTGCGGGGAATTCTCCGTTCAGCAGTGGCCGGGACAGTTCATCGCAAGAACGCGCCACAACTGGCGTTTACGATTCTTCCGGTATCGGACCGGGAAGAATAGAATGATTAAACCCTAATGGTGGGCCGTCTGATTCCAAACGCAGAATCAGGCGGCCCTTTCCGACAGATACAGCGCTTTCAGAATACTCTTTGCAGAAAGGAATCGAATGAACGGAAATATGCCACCGCAATTGAATGCGAACCGGAATCGCCCGGCATCTGTCCTGTTTGGCTTTTTCAATTCCCGATTGCAATATTGGCAGTAGGGACCACGATCCTCTCACTATGAAGCGTCGAGTTGTGATCACCGGCCTCGGGGTCGTCACCTCGATGGGGACTGACCTGAAAAAGGTTTGGGAAAACCTCGTGGAAGGCCGGAGCGGGATACGAAAAGTTTCCAGCTTTGAGACCTCCGATTTGAAATGTCAGATTGGTGGAGAGGTGCTTGATTTTGATCCGGCTCCCTATTTTGGAAACCCGCGCGATGCCAAGAGGGCAGACCGTTATATCCGTTTCTCCGTGGCCGCTTCGAAAATGGCCGTCACTCAGGCCGGTCTCGATTTTGAAAGCGACGACCCGGATCGTGCCGGCGTTTTTCTTGGGACAGGAATCGGAGGTCTTCAGACCATCGAAGAGAATCAGAGGATTTTGTATGACCGTGGACCGGGCAAGGTTTCGGCTTTCGGTATTCCGATGATGATTGGAAATGCGGCCGGCGGAATCGTCGCGATGGATCTGGGAATCACCGGTCCGAATTTCTGTGTGACCTCTGCATGTGCTTCCGGCAGTCATGCGATCGGTGAGGCATGGAAAACGATCAAGTTCGGTGATGCAGACACCATGATCGCCGGAGGTTCTGAATCAACCGTAACGCGACTCGCCATTGCCGGTTTCAGCAAGATGCGGGCGCTCAGCACCCGAAACGATGATCCGGAATCGGCTTCCCGTCCCTTTGATCGGGATCGCGACGGTTTCGTGATGGGCGAAGGCGCCGGAGTCGTTGTTCTAGAGGAAATGGAGCACGCAAAAAAGAGAGGTGCTGACATTCTTTGCGAACTGATCGGCTATGGAACCTCGGCGGATGCGTTTCACCCTACGATGCCTCATCCTGAAGGCCGTGGTGCGAGTAAATGCATGGATCGCGCCCTGAAACATTCGGGTTTGAATCCGGATCAAATTGACTACATCAACGCACACGGGACCTCGACTCCCCAGGGAGATATTGCCGAGACCATGGCGATTAAAAAGTCTTTTGGTGATCATGCGAAAGATGGCCTTGTCGTCAGCTCCACCAAATCCATGACCGGTCACTTGCTCGGTGCCGCCGGTGGAGTGGAAGTTGCTGCCTGTGCGATGGCGCTTCGGAATGGAGTGATTCCTCCAACTGTAAATTTAGAGAATCCTGACCCGGAATGTGATCTCGACTACGTCCCAAAAGAAGCGCGCGAGGTGCCGATTCAAACCGCTCTCAGCAATTCCTTCGGTTTCGGCGGAACCAACGCCTCGCTGATAATGTCGAGATATTCTGGATAAAGAACCTTATGTCCCTATAGGGTCTGTTTTTCCAGCTCCCTTCGCAAAATCTGTGATTATTGATTTGCGCCCAACCTACCGGGGGGGGGGGCGATCGTCACGGCTTGCTGGTAAAGATCGGTAGTTCAGGTGTGGACAATGGATCGTTTTGCGATTTGCTCATTGAATGACAGTTCTTAAATTTCGCAGTCTGTTTCTTCTGGTCGTTGCCCTTTTTATCATCTTGATGAGCCCGGTCACTGAGGGTTCGAATTTTGGAGTCCGGATCTCTCTGGGAGCTCTTTGGATCATTCTCGTCGGTGTTGGTGGCAGCTTTATTGCTTCGACCAGGCGTTGGTGGAAATTCTTCGGAATTGCTATCCTGGGCGCTCTGATTGCGTTCACATTTCAGGGGCTTTATCCAGAATCCCCAATTGCGAAAGTCGCAGGAATAACCGCCGTGGCCTTGATCAATTTTCTAACCCTGATTGTGATACTGCGTTTTTCGCTTTTGAATGCCACCGCGTATCCAATTGATCGGGTGCTGGCTGCGATTTGTGGCTATCTGATTTTGGGTAAGCTGTGGACTGCTTTCTACGGAATCGCGCTGGTATGCGATCCGGACGCAATCATTCAATTCAGTGGAGGTGCCGTTGGCGCAGTTGATCTGCTGTATTTCAGCCTGGTGACGCTTTCAACTCTGGGGTACGGAGATTTGGTCGCTCAGAATGATTTCGTTCGAATACTCGCTGCATTGGAAGCAGTTGCCGGTGTCTTTTATTCGGCCGTTCTGATCGCGGCATTGGTAGCGGAATTACGGATTCAATCTGCAAAAGAGGACTGAGCTTCGAGAATCTGATTTGGACAAGTGTCAGTGTCCGGCAGGTAGCCGCTTGTTTTTCGGGCTGCTCAATTCGCCCTTGTTTCCCACGGTTAGCTTCTTGGCGCGAATACCTCTTGATGGAAGGGGGCTTTCCAAGTAGCCTCGGCCCGAAACATGAACATTTTTGGGCAGCCGTGTATAGCGAAACGCATGGCCGCCACTTTCTTTTCTCTTTTGAGTTTTGGGCTCTCTTGTGCCCAGGATGACGTCGATGTGAAAACGGTGGCGGTGATCAGCGATGGCGCGTCCTGGTATTTTGACGGGATTAACGAGCGGGTCGAAAGGCACTTGAAGGAGTTTGCCGCGGGAAGTTATCAACTCAATTTTAAGGAGTTGAATGCCGAAAATGACGCCGACAAAGCGGAGGAATTGTTGGGTCAGGCATTAGTAGATGATTCTGTCGATGTGGTTTATCTCGCCGGAGTTATCGGAACGGAGCGGGCCTTGAAAATTGCACGTGAGGCCGGGGATGATCCGGCAAAGCAATTCAAAAAGCCCATTCTGGCGGGGGCCGTTCAGTTCAGCGATTCACGGGCTGTTCAAATTACCGCAACCGGAGCTTCCGGTTTAAAGAACCTGACTTTTATCAGCAATCCGCGCCGGATCGAGTCGGACTTGAGTTTGCTGAAGAGTTTAAGCTCAGCCTTGACTCTGTATGTTCTCATCGATGAACGAATGATCCCGGAGATACAAAATCTGGATGAGGCCCAAAAGAAAGTAGAAGAGGTCGTTGGTGCAAAAGCAGAGTTTTTAGGTGCTCCGGATTCGGTCAATGGTGCCCTGGCCGCCATTCCGAAGAATGCGAGAGCCGTCTACGTCACCATTTTACCGCATTTCGACAAGGCCGAGCGCAAAGCACTTTTCAAAGGCCTGGCCGAGCGGGGAATTATTTCGGTAAGTATGCTGGGAGTGAGTGATGTGAGAATCGGGGTGATGGCTGGTCTCGGAGCAGACACGATCGGGTTCGGTGATGATGATGATCCAACTGCATCCCCAAGCAATCAGGCGCTCCCCCGGCGGATCGCTTTGAATATTCATCAAATGCTCCTCGGCGTTTCGACAGATGGATTACCAGTCTATCTGCCTGTGCAGGATCGGCTTGTGTTGAATCGCGAGGTGGCGACTCAAGTGGGTTGGTCGCCGACTTATGAGGAGGCTTTGCGAATCGATTTTATAAACGAAGGCGCAGCGAAGCGCGGCGAAAAACTAACGCTTCAAGAAGCAATGAAGCGTGCCTCCGATGACAATGCGGAGACAAAGATCGCGCGCGCTGCCATAGATGTTGCGGAGCAGGACATCGGGATTTCGCGGAGCAGTCAACTGCCACAAGTGACTTTTGAAAGCCAACATGCAGGCCTTAGGGTTTCGGATCAAATTTCACTGCAAACACCGGACCGATCTCATCAGGGAACCTATGGGATTCAGATTCGACAAGTGCTTTTCAATGACAAACTGAGGTCGGGAATTGCGGCAACTCGTCAGGCCGCTGTCGCGGCAGAATTGGATGCTCACTCAACCCGACTCGATGCGGTGGAATCAGTTTCTCTCGCTTATTTGGATTTGTTAATAGCGACTCGCCTCTCCGAAATTGAAAAGGCAAATCTGAATCTGACCCGGAACAATTTGGAGGCAGCCCGCCTTCGTTTGGAAATCGGAGGTGGTCAGAATTCGGAGGTTTATCGATGGGAACAAAGTGAGGCCAGTGGGCATGCGGCCCTTTTTCAACGGAATGCAGAAAGGGGAAATGCGCAGATTGAACTCAATCGCATCATGGGAACTCCGCGCGAGAAAATCTGGTCACTGGAAGACATTGAGCTGGCGGATGATGAGTTTTACTTTCTGGAAGATTCTCTGACGGGAATGATTAACAATGAGGCGGAGTTTCTGAAATTCGGTTCGTTTTTGCAGAAGGTAGCTGTCGAGCAATCGCCGGAATTGTTGTCGTTTGACCGCTCACTGTATGCTCAGGGAATTATATTGGAGCAGCGGAAGCGCAGTTTCTTCCTTCCTGAAGTTGCCGGCTTTGCCAGTCAAAACCGATTCATTCAAGGGGCGGACACCTTTGACACGTCTGGTCAAAATGAATCAACCATTGGCATTTCGATGAACTTTCCCATTTTCGAAGGGGGATTGAAGAAGGCAGAGGTTTCACAGAAAGAGGCTGAAATCCGCCAACTGCTGGCTCAACGGGAGCGGGCAATTCAGTTGATCGAGCAAAAGGCGCTGGTAAGCGTAAACGGAATTGGCGCTTCCCATCCGAATATCCGCTTCAGTCGTCGTGGCTATAGTGCAGCGCTGAAAAATTACGAATCAGCGCAGGAGAAATATTCTCAGGGAGCAACAGGGATTTTGGAACTTTTGGATGCCCAGGCTTCGCTCTTGAGCCAGAAACAGCAGGCAGAAGTCGCTGTTTACCAATATTTGCAGCAGATTCATCAACTCCAGCGATCAATTTCGTGGTTTGAGTTCGAAGCGTCTACGGAATCAAAAGCCTCCTTCGAAAACGCTTTTCGCTCGTATTTAGTTAATGGCAGTTCCAGAAAAGGAAGTAGCAGTTCGGCTGTTTCGGTATCGAGAATTCCCGAAGCGAAGATTCAACAATCGATCAGAGAAGCTGCCAACCCGGAAGAGAAAAGATCTTCTGAACCCAGGATTATTGCGACTCCGCTCGAAGAGCCTAAACCAAAAAAGAAAGGCCTGTTTCGCCTGTTCCAAAAACAACAATGAATCTTATATCCAGGAGAATCGTGCTTATGGCGAGCGTCGCCGTGATTAGCGGGTGCGGAAAAAAAGAGGCTCCCGATCCGCCGGTTTTACGACCGGCCTACACCTTCTCCGTCGCTGAGCCTGTGCAAACCATGAGTCGTTCTTTCTCCGGGCTGGTAGAAGCGGCTGATGGTGCCGATCTTGCCTTTGAAGTCGGGGGACGTGTCATCGAAGTAATCGCAGAAGAAGGCAAGTCTTACAAAAAAGGGGCTGAGCTCGCAAAGTTGGATGTCGCGGAATTTGAGAATCAACTTTCAAGCGCGCAGGCTCAAATGCTGCAAGCCCAACAAGCACGACAACGCACCAGCACTTTGCTTTCCACCGGGAACGCATCAAAGAGTGATATGGAATCGGCGATTTCGGCGGAAAAGGCGGCACAGTCCACTTTCAAATCGGCGCAAAAAAAGGTGAACGATGCCGTTCTGAAGATGCCTTATGATGGGGTGATCGGAAGTCTGGCTGTCGATTCCGGCCAGGTTGTGGACGCGGGAAAACCGGTGCTTACCATTCAAGGGGAAAGCGGTATGCAATTTAAAATCGGGGTGCCGTCAGACATCGTCGATCAGTTGAAGGAGGGCATGAAAGCCACAGTCGAACTTGGGGATCTTCAAGATAGTAAATTCGAATCGAACATCGCAACCATAGCGCCGCAGCCTAGCGAAAACACAACATATCCCGTTGAGCTGAATTTCGCGGAGCAGGATTCCCGCTTTCGAAAAGGGATGGATGGCGAGGCAAGCCTGACATTTTCGAATCCGAAGGGAGCAGCCATTGTTGTTCCAATCAGTTGCGTAGCGAAAAACCCCAATGCGGGCGAATTCGTCTGGGTCGTTAGTTCCGAAGATGGAAAAACCGCAACGGTCAGCCGCCAGCCGGTCAAAACCGGTGGCATTCGTGAAGACGGAACCATTGAAATTCTGGAAGGTCTCAATCCGAAAATGGTGATCGTTTCAAGAGGGGTTCACCAGATCGAAGAGGGCCAAAAGGTTCGTCTTCCCGGCAAGCCGTGACCTGAAACAGCTGACGATATGAATCCCGCTGCTTTCACGCTCAAAAACAATCGTACGGTCCTCGTGATCTATGCGGTGGCCATGTTGCTGGGCATCCAAACCTTCAATACAATCGGCCGCCTGGAGATGCCCGAATTTACGATTCGGAATGCGCAGGTGATTACTACCTACGCAGGGCGGACTGCCGTTCAGGTCGAAGAAGAAGTTACCGAACCGATTGAGCAGGCCATTCGTCAGATGGCTGAAGTTTCAAAGATTACGTCCACTTCAAAGCCGGGGATTTCGATTGTGTCCGTTGAGCTTGAGGAGAAGTATTTCGACCTCGAAGACATCTGGAGCGACATGAGAAATCGTGTCAGCGAAACCCGGCTGCCTGACGGTGCGGGGAAGCCAAAGATCAATGATGCTGTCGGTGAGGTCTTTCCTTATGTCTATGCTCTCTCGAGCGATGGATTCAGTTACGCGGAGATGAACGACTTCGCGGATGATATTCGTGATGACTTGCTCGAAATCGACGGTGTGGCAAAAGTCGAAATCTGGGGGGAACAGGAAGAGCGCGTTTACATGGAGTTTTCCAGTCCACAGATGGCTGCCTACGGTGCCTCTCCGATGCAGGCCGGCCAGCGGATTGCCAATCAAAATGCAATTGCCACCAGCGGTCAGGCTCTCGTGGGAAAAGAACGGATCAATCTGGTCACCAGCGGGGAATTCGACAGCCTTGATGATCTCCGGAATTACCGTCTGACTACGGAGGGCGAAGCATCCAGCCTGCGGGTTTCCGATCTCTTCGATATCACAAGAGATTACAAATCACCGGCTTCTTCAAAGTCACATTTCAACGGCGGAGAAGTTGTCACCATTTCGATCTCGATGGTCCCCGGGCGGGCAGTGACAGAAGTAGGCTATCGGATTGACGAGAAAATTGGACGAATCAAAAACGAGTTACCTATCGGTCTGGAAATCGATACGATGTTTTTCCAGCCGACTTATGTCGAAAAGTCGATCAACGACTTCCTTATTAATTTGGGGCAGGCGTTCTTTTTCGTGGTGGTCGTGATGCTCATGTTCGCAGGCTGGCGGATCGCTGCGATTGTCGGGCTGCTGGTTCCGAGCGCCATTTTGATGTGCTTCGTATTCATGCCGGCTTTTGGCGTTCAGCTGGAAATGATGTCGATTGCCGCTCTCATCATCGCACTCGGTCTCCTGGTGGATAATGCCGTCGTCGTCAGTGAACAAATTCTGGTTCGGCTGGGCGAGGGGGAGGATCGCAAACAAGCCGTCATCGGCGCGACTAAAAACCTGATGATTCCGCTCCTCGCTGCGAGCGGCACAACCATCGCCGCGTTTTCGCCAATCGCTCTAGCGGAGGGCGCGACCAGCGAATTCACTTACAGCCTGTTCGCTGTCGTTTCGATTACTTTGCTGTGCAGTTGGCTCTTATCTCTAACGATCATTCCACTTTTCTGCTTCTATTTTCTGAGGCCACTGAAGCGGGATACACTGGTTGGTCGGGGGCTCAACCGTCTTTACAACCCATACGAAAAGCTTCTTCGGCTCACCCTGAAATTAAAGTGGGTCTACCCGATTTTGATTTTGGCGCTGACGATAGTGGCAGCTTGGGGATTCAAATTCATCCCCAATATTTTCTTTCCACCGAACGATCGCGGCCAGTTTGTGATCGACTTTGAATTACCGCTTGGGATTGATATCTCTGAAACGGAGAATCGGGTCACGAAGTTTGAGGAGTGGCTTTTGACCGAGCACGCTGAGGAGATTGAATCCGTTTCCTCATGGATTGGAAACAGCGGCCCACGTTGGTATCTTGCTCTTTCTTCCGAACCTGCCAATCCAAACTACGCCTTTCTCTCCGTCCTCACGCATTCGCCGGATCCAAGGGAAGTTAAAGCTCTTACAAAAGAGATCAATGATCATGCGATCGAGACTTATCCGAGTGCGCGGATCAATGCCAAACTTCTCGAAAACGGCCCTGCTGTTGGTGATCCGATTCAAATCAAGTTGTTCGGTCGCGAAATGGAAACTCTATACCAGTTGCGCGATAAGCTGGTCTCCGAGATTAAACAGGTCGATGGCATGAACGACGTTCGCGACGACTGGGGTGCCTGGTCAAAACAAATTTCTGTCGATCCCGATCCGGTTCGCACGTCTCGCCTCGGCCTGACTACCAGTGACATTTCCAGTGCGCTGAACCTTCAGTTCACCGGGTCAACCATCACGACCTATCGCGAAGGCGACAAAGCCATACCCGTTGTCTTGCGATCAAAATCTGATCTTCGTGATCATCCCGAGCGTCTTCCTGATGTTCCTATTTTCACGAATGGCGGTGTCGTTCCCCTCGGGCAAATTGCCGATACCCGTGTCGAATTTCTCCCGGGAACAGTCCTCCGTGAAGATGCTCTGCGGATGATGACGATCAGGGCCAAAGTGAGCGGGCGGTTTGCGAGCGGAGCTCTCGCCGACCTGGTGCCCCGAATTTCCGCGCTGACTGAATCGGACGAATGGCCGGAAGGCTATCGGATCGAATACGCGGGTGAACAAGCCGAAAGCGCTGAGTCTTCAGGAAAAATTGGAGCCGCCATGCCGATCTCGATGGCCATTCTGGCATTGATTTTAATCAGTCAGTTCAACAGTCTTCGCCGTTTCGGAATCATCATGCTGACGATTCCGCCGATGTTGATCGGAGTTGTTCCCGGCTTGCTCATCACGGGTTCATCTTTTGGTTTCATGACCTTGCTAGGCATCATCGCCCTGCTCGGAATCATTGTGAACAATGCGATCCTTTTGATAGACGAGATGGATTCTCAACTCAAAGACAAGTCTCTTATCGAAGCTATCGTCGAAGCCTCAAAATCCCGGCTTCGCCCGATCATTATGACCACCGTCACTACGGTCATAGGTCTTGCGCCACTGGCGATCAGCGGCGGCGGGATGTGGACGTCACTCGCCTATGCCATGATGTTTGGCCTCGGGTTTGCGACTGTCCTGACTTTGTTGCTGTGTCCCGTTCTGTTCTATCTTTTCTTTCGCAGAAAATATGCTGCTTGAAGAATAGAACGGCCAGGGCTCTCCAGTCACCTGTCGGAAATTCAGAGGTGACTCAGCCGTATCTTTGATCGAAACTTTCTCGGCGTTTCGCCCTTGATTTCGCGAAAACGACGATTGAAATTGGAGAGGTTGTTGAATCCACTGTCCAAAGCAATTTCAGAAACCGGTTGATCAGTTTCCACCAGCATCCGGCAGGCTTCGCCGATTCGAAGTTCGTTGAGGTATTGAATAAGAGTCTTTCCGGTGTTCGCTTTGAAAAACCGGCAGAACGACTTGGGGCTCATCGCGGCCACCGCAGCGGCTTCTTCCAATCGAACTGATTCGGCACGGCGTTGTCGAATATACTGCAAGACCCGGTCGATTCGTGATATGTCTTTTTCCCGGAGAGAAGGGGAATAGGCCGGGCTGGCAAGTTTCGTTTTCTCTTCACTTTTGGAAAAGAAATCGAGGATGCGAAGAAGCTGGAGGAATTGTTCCAATGGTGATTGGTCTTCCATTTGCAAAATCATTCGTCCCGCTTCCTCGGCACACGCTCCATGAAACTGGAAACCGAATTTTGCTTCGGCGAGAAAGTTTCGGATCGATTCGAGGTCTGTTTTTTGAAGCATTTCCCGGCCGAGCGATCCTTCCGAAAATTGTACCACGGCGAGAGATGGCCGTTTCCAATCATTCTCGTCCAGTCGGCCTGATTGCAAACCGTGAGGGATGTTGGGGCCATTCATGAAAAGAGTTCCCTTTTCCAGTTGGCCAATATGATCTCCTGAAATGAACTCGCCGGCATGATCCTTCAGCGAATAGAGAATATCGAACTCGGGGTGGTAGTGATAGACCGGCCAGATATCCCGGTCGATCTTGAAAACGAGGGCGCGACTTTCGTTGTTGGGGATGAATTCAAATTGAGGTCGTGCCATGGCGGAATCGCGTGAAGTGGTGTTAAGAGTCCCGAATTTACGGCGTACCAGCCTCAAATCATGTGAAAATCGTATCATTTTTTGTCCTGATCTGATTTGTTACTGCTCCTGATCCGCTTATCGTTATTCAGGCTGAAAACCCGAACATGAAACGATCCATTTCTATATGCCTCTTCTTTATTGCGATTGGTGCGTCCGGCTTATCGGCTGAGTTCACGCCCGCACAGCTCGATTTTTTTGAGAAGAAGATTCGTCCGATTCTTTCGGACAAGTGTTACAAGTGCCACAGCGCCGGATCGGAGAAGTTGAAATCAGGGTTCCAGGCGGATCATCGCGAGCATCTGCTGAAAGGCGGGGACAGTGGTCCTGCCTTGGATCTGGAACAGCCTGAGAAGAGTTTTCTTATCGAGACGATCAGTCATCTCAATCTGGATATCCAAATGCCCCCGAAGGAGAAGCTTTCCGATGAGGTGATCGCCGATTTTAAAAAGTGGATTGCCGAGGGTGCTGCCTGGCCGGAAGAAGAGGTTCCCGCCCGTGGGGAGGAATCTCATGTCGAGGAATTCGATCTGCAGAAAAGGTTTTCGGAGCACTGGAGTTGGAGACCGGTTGGCAGTCCAGAGCCTCCAGCTGTAAAGCAGTCTGATTGGCCGAAGTCTTCAATTGACCAATTTATTCTAAACGAAATCGAAAAAGCAGGTATGCGCCCTGCTGAATCCGCAGGGGATCGAATCTGGCTGCGACGCGTGTATTTCGATCTCACCGGGCTCCCGCCCACTCCTGAAAACATTGATGCGTTTCTGAAGGACAAATCTGCGGACCGCAAAGAAAATGTTGTGGATGCATTACTCGCGTCTTCCCGCTTCGGCGAAAAATGGGCGCGGCACTGGATGGATTTGGTCCGCTATGCTGAAACCTACGGTCACGAGTTTGACTACCCAATTGATTACTCCCACGAGTATCGCGATTACTTGATTCGGGCCTTCAATGAAGACGTTCCGTTTGATCAGTTCGCGAAGGAACACATCGCAGGGGATCTTCTTCGGGATCCACGCACTCACCCCACCGAAAAATTTAATGAATCCGTTCTCGGAACCGGATTCTGGTATCTTCACGAGGCGACTCACGCTCCCACCGATGTGTTGGCTGATGAGTCCGATCATCACGACAACCAGATCGATGTTTTCGCGAAAAGCTTTCTCGGTCTGACCGTTGCCTGTGCCCGTTGTCATGATCACAAATTCGACGCCATTTCTACGGCCGACTACTACGCCCTGACCGGATATCTTCATAGCAGCGCCCGGACGGAGCGCTCAATGGATCCGGGAGGTGTTAGGAACGCTGCGGCTGAGAAGCAGCTCGCTATTCTCGATGGACTCAAGCGGGATCAATCTCCGGCTATGGAAATAGATGTCGGCAAGTATTTTGCGGTCTCTTCCAAGTTGGTCCGCGCGCAACTCGTTGGCAGAAAAGCCCCTTCCACAGGCAATGACGAAATTTTTGAAGATTTTGAAAAGGGATTTAAGAAATGGAAAGTAGTTGGAAAAGCTTTCGGTAAAAAGCCGGTGACAAAAGCCATTGGCGCCCAGAAACCGATCACCGGATTTGAAGGGAAGCATTTTGCCAATTCCTTCGCGCTTGCCAATGATCGGGAGAAAGGCCAGCTGGTCTCGAAAGAATTCACCATTGCCAAACCCTTCATCCATTTTCGGATTGGTGGAGGGAATCACAATGACACTTCCTTTGGACTTCAGATCGACGGAAAGACGGTCCTGACAGCAAGCGGACAAAATGTGGACAAATTCCGGATCGTCAGTTGGGACGTCACTAAATTTAAAGGAAAAAAAGCGCAGCTCCGCCTGATGGATAATCATCAGGGAGGTTGGGGGCATGTACTGCTCGATCACATCGTGTTCAGCGATTCAGCTTCCCCGGCCGAATCGAGTCTGCCTGTGGTGGATCCAAGATTGATCACTGAAACTGCAAAAGAGCAGAATCTGGATTCAGAACTGCTGGCGAACTGGTGCCGTGTTTTTGCCCATGAAGAGAAAGATGTGAAGAAGCCGTTTGGGTTTCTGGCATCGTGGTTGAGGAATCCGGACTCCGTCAAAGGTCTCGCGAATCAGCAAGAGAATCTCAATGCGAAGATGGAGGACTACCTCGCCACTTCCACTGAGTTTGAGGATTTCGGTGCTGCTGCTTTACCCGTTGGATGGTCCACCTCCGGCGAGGGCTTTCATCTGACTGGTCCAAAATTGAGTTATACTGCGTCGGAATCAAATCCGCTGCTTCGTTCCGGACTTATCAGCAGTCGTCTTGCGGGTGAGAATCATGAGGGCGTCTTGCGTTCACCGACATTCACCATCGATTCAGATCAAATTCTCGTGAAGTTGCGCGCTGAGAAAGCGATGGTTCGAATCGTGATCGATAACTATCACATGGCAAAGTTTAATGCGCTTCTCTTCCGGGGAACGACGCACAAGGATGTATCGACCGAAGGAGAATTTACGAGTCTCGCGATCGGAGGCGATTTGAAAAGGTACCGCGGCCACAAGGCGTATCTCGAGTTTGTGGATAAAGGTCCGGGTTTTGTCGAGATCGATGAGATTCGATTCTTCGATAGCGGTGCACCTGCTGAACCTCTTCATCCGCTAATCGAAACGGTAGTCAATGGGTCGAATCTTTCGACAAAAGCCAAGGGCAATGATGTGCTGAAGGAGTGGCTCGCATCAAACCAATTGCTAAGCTTTGAGAAAGCAGAAGAGAAATTGTTGGAGGCGCGGGCACTGAATAAGAATCTTCCTTCACCGCGTTTTGCAATCACCATGGCTGAAGGGACTCCTGAGAACGCGGAAGTCTATATTCGGGGGAGTCACCGGACTCCGGGGGAACAGGTCCCGCATCGTTTTCTCGAGGGGCTCGGAGCGAAAGAAGGGGATCGACTCACACTAGCGGAAGAGGTTGTATCGCCGGATAATCCTCTCACTTCCCGGGTCATTGTGAACAGGCTCTGGCATCACCTTTTTGGAAAGGGAATCGTTCCCACGGTTGATGATTTCGGGCCAATGGGGCAGGCACCGACTCATCCGGCGCTGCTTGACTGGCTCGCTCACGATTTCGTGGACGGGGGATGGTCCATCAAAAAAACGATGCGAAAAATTGTCCTGACTAGAACCTACGGACAGGCTGGGAAAGCTCATTCGGAGCTGGACGAAAACCTGATCGCTACCGCTGATCCAACGAACGCACTGCTTCACCACATGCCGGTTCGTCGCCTCCAGGCAGAGTCAATTCGTGATTCCATTCTTGCTGTGTCAGGATCGTTCAACGAAGAAATGTATGGCAATTCAGTTCCCACTCATCGGACTGACTTTATGACCGGTCGAGGAGCCCGTGGCAGCGGTCCACTCGACGGCAATGGTCGACGTTCTGTATACGGTTCGATCTATCGAAATTTTCTATCCCCATTTCAATTGGCATTCGACATGCCGAGCCCTTTCGGACCAAAGGGGCGGCGCAGCGTTTCCAATGTCCCTGCTCAGGCTCTCGCTCTGATGAATGATCCCTTTGTTATTGAAGAGAGTCAGAAGTGGGCGGCGAAGAGTTTGAAAGAGCAACCCGATCTGAGTCCGGAGGATCGCATCGAGCAGATGGTTGAAAAGTTGACCGGTGAAATTCCTGATTCGGCAACCAGGGAAAAGCTCGCCGGATTTCTTAAGAATCAATCTGCTGAATACGGGGAGTTGGATGACCGGGCCTGGAGCGATCTTGCTCACGCATTGTTCAACACCAAGAGTTTTCTGTATCTCAACTGAGGAGTAAGCAATTATGCATTGTCAAAATTTCACGAACAATCCCACTTCGCGGCGCGACCTTCTCAAGAAGTGCGCGATGGGATTTGGGGGCGTTGCGATGCAAGCCTTGCTTCATGAAGAAGCCCGGGCCAACTCGGCCGGAAAATCGAGTTTTGAAAACCCGCTTGCTCCGAAACTACCTCACTTTCCGGCCAGGGCCAAGAATGTGATTTTCCTCTACATGGATGGGGGGCCTTCACAGGTCGACACCTTTGATTACAAACCGCTTCTCACCAAATACAATGGACAGGATCCCCGCGAAGTAATCGGTGACCTTGCGCCGACGCAGTTCAACAACGTTGGGAAAGTATTGGGAAGCCCCTGGGATTTCAAACAACGCGGCGACAGTGGAGCCTGGGTCAGTGATCTGTTTCCCTATCTAGCGGAGAAAGAAGTCATCGATGAACTCGCTTTCGTGAAGTCAATGACTTCAAAATTTTCCGAACACACATCGGCAAACTATTTTCTTCATACCGGCAACGGCCTGCAAGGGCGCCCGAGCATGGGAGCATGGTTAGGTTACGGATTGGGAACGGAGAATCAGAACCTGCCGGGCTTCGTGGTTTTGAACGGAGGATTGATTCCTCCCGGGGGACTCGATTGCTTTGGGTCTGGATTTCTTCCGGCGGCATATCAGGGTTCGATCTTTCTTCCAAAAGAACAGCCTATTGCAAATATCAATCCATTGGAAAAGAGTCCGGCGCTTCAGCGAAATAAACTGGACCTCATTCGTGATCTCGACAGTGATGCGCTGGAAGACAGCGGTCATGATTCCGAAATCGAAGCGGCGATCCAGAATTACGAAACGGCATTCAGGATGCAGGCTTCCGTGCCGGACTTGATGGATCTGCGGGGCGAGCCGGATTCTGTTAAGAAACTCTACGGTCTCGAGGCTGACTTCAAGCAAACCCAAACCTTTGGACTTCAATGTCTCCTTGCCCGGCGTCTCGTTGAGCGTGGGGTACGCTTTATCGAGTTGACCTGCCCCGGAGGAAACGGTGACCGGTGGGATCAACACGGGAAGCTAAAGGATGGCCATGGGAAAAATTGTAAAATGGTCGATCAACCCATCGCGGCCTTGATCAAAGATTTGCGGAGGACGGGACTACTCGATTCCACCCTTGTCGTTTGGGGTGGTGAATTTGGCAGAACTCCGTTTGCGCAGGGGAGTGATGGTCGTGACCACAATCCTTTCGGTTTCACCATGTGGATGGCCGGCGGCGGAGTAAAAGGCGGAGCCTCCGTCGGAGCAACGGATGACTGGGGCTATCGCGCGGTGCAAGACCGTGCCGAAGTCTACGATCTGCATGCCACCATGTTGCACTTGTTAGGAATCGAGCACACCAAGAGCACCTACCGGTTCAGTGGACGGGACATGCGCCTCACCGATGTTCACGGTCACGTGCTCAAAGACCTGATCTCCTGAGCATTTCCAAGTGAGCTCTCCGGAGAAATGACGGTCTAACCGAAGCCCGGAAGGCCGATCATCAGCCTCTGAATGAACTCGGTAATGGGTTGGGTCCATGCCCAGCCATTTCCTCTGCCAACTACATAGACGACATACATCGTGTACATCCCCAGGAGGATGAATGCGCGTGGTTTGCCGAGAGGAATCGTAGGAGTGCCAGTGCTTCTGTCGCGTTTGCCGATGAAATAGACAAAGAATCCGATCACTGTGAGAATGAGCAGACTAACGCGAAGCTCACCGCTTTGCTGGATAGTATCGGGGCTCATTTGGATCGGCCCGTAGATCAGGGTGTAGAGGAAGAGCGGGAAACCAAGCGCAAAACAGATATCGAAAATATTGCTGCCGAGGGCATTGGCAACGGCATCGTCGGCCTCTCCCTTCCGGGCATCACGAACCGAAATAATTGTATCGGGAACGCTGGTGGCCATGGATGCAAAAATCACCGCAACAAAAAGAGCCGGCATTCCGAGTCCGGAGAACTCTTGACCGAAGAGAGTGTAGGTCGGGTGGGCCGCGTTTCCTGTGCCGAGCCACTCGCAGCCTTTCACGAGAAGCCAGCAGGAAATGGCTATGACAAAAGTTGCCGTGAGTAAGAGGGGCCAGCCATTCCAGGTTTCCTCTTTGATCTGACCCTGGTGTTTTTCCTTAATGAAATGGTTCTCCAGATCCAGGAGCGGTCCGAGTGAAAGCCAGTAGAAAAATTTCCCAAGAGGACCGCGATCGCCTTCCTCCTCATCGTCGTCCTCCTCCTCTTCTTCTTCTTCACCGGAACTGGTATCAACGGCCTTCATGCTTTTTAGCATGTAGACCATGTAAATCACATAGAATCCCATGAGAATAAATCCCTGCCACCATGCCAGTTGCGAGCCGTTCAGAGTAATGATCAGAAGAAACTCAGCAGCGATTAGAAAGAGCCCGTCACGCAAAATTACCTTAGTCGAAACGTTGACCGTCTTTTGAACCTTGCCATTGATCATCATGCCGATGACCGCAAGAATGCAGACTGCCGGTATCACCATCCCGTTGAAAAGTGCGCTACCTGCAGTGGTGCCAATCCCGATCGCAAATCCATCTTTGTCAGCAAGGACGAACAAAGCGATGAGCGTCGTAAAAAGTTCCGGGATGGAACTCGAAATTGCGTTGATCGTTCCTCCGCGAACACCCTCGGACAGGTTTCTTCCAATGTACTCGGATGCTACTTCAAAGCCGTCGCAAGCCCGCCAGATGAACAGGCAGGTAAAGAAAATCAGGACGAGTGGTATGAGGATTCCCATGGGGCAAAGGATTGATCAGCTATCCGGACAAAGAATTAGCGGAAAAAATAGATCATTGAAAGCAGTGCGAGTAAAACTACCGCGAAAAATGCAGTCATCCCGATAGGGAATGCTCCACGTTTTGCCTGCTTGAAAAGTGACTGCCGCTGCTCTTCACGACCTTTGGCATCAAATCCCTGCAGTGCCCAAACCGGTGTGAGCGCCCAGACGGCAAGCCGGGAAGCACCGGACTCGAAAAAGTTGACGACGTTCTTCACTACTTTGCCGAGGAAAAAATTGGCACTGGCGGTATTGATTCCGTTGAAGGCTTTGTCAGCTCCCCGGTAAAAGAGCTTACCTCCTTTTCGGTAAAACCAATCCACGTCGAGGTTGGTCGACTTCAGTTCAGGTGGATAGATTTTCAAGAGCATCAACACGACGAAAGCCAGCGCTGAGAAAAAGAGGAGCTGAGTTTGAGTGATTACGTGAGTCGCATCGTAAGGTTCATACGGAACGTCATGCGGGAGCATGGGGTAGAGCATCGTGTCCGGCATCGATCCGTTGAAGATGCAGAAGAATGCAGCGATTCCCATAGCAATCAGCATGTTGAGAGGTGCTTCCTTACAGCGTATACCGGAGTCGTGAGCGAAAAAGGCGAAGAAGGGAATCTTGATCCCCGCATGATGAAAAACGCCGGCGGCAGCGAAGAGCAAACAAAGCCAGACGAAGACAAAGCCACCTTCGCCAGCGGCAGACATCACCATCGATTTGGAAACAAAACCGCTGAAGAGAGGGAACGCCGAAATCGAAGCGGCACCAATGATACAGAATATCGTCGTGATCGGCATCGACTTGTAGAGACCGCCGAGTTCGGAGCCGTTCATTTTCCCGGTGCGATAGAGCACTGCACCCATCGACATGAATAGAAGACCTTTGAAAAGAACATCATTGAAGGCGTGAGCGAGCGCACCATTGACTGCCAGATCCGTTCCTATTCCGATCCCGACCATCATGAATCCGATCTGGTTGATCATCGAGTAACCGAGGACACGGCGCAGATCATTTTCAATCACCGCATAGAAAATCGGGAACATTGCCATGCCGGTTCCGATCCAGATCAGGGCTTCGGTTCCGACAAAGGTCTGCGCGAGAACACAAACTGCTGCCTTGGTAGTGAAGGCGCTCAGAAACACGGCTCCTGTCGGGGTCGACTCCGGGTAGCTGTCGATCAGCCAGGTGTGAAAGAAGGGCCAGGCACTCTTGATTCCGAGTGCGAAAAAGATCAGCCATGGTGCCATTCCTTTACCCAACTCCATTTGGGCGATGGCCATGTTGCCATCATTCTCGACATAGTAAAAGGCAGCGCCTGCCATCATTAGCAATCCGGAAAGGATGTGCATAATGAGATAGCGGATTCCGCTGGCACCGGAAGTCTTTGATTTCCGCGCCCAGATTTGAAAAACGGAAGTGATCGCCAGCAGCTCCCAGAAAAGAAAGAGAGTTAGAAAGTCACCGGCCAGGGCAACTCCGACCGCTGCGCCGGCATACATCAGGCCCGATACCGTCTGAACGCGGTCCTTAACATGAAGGGCGTAAACCGCTGCGATGACTGCTGCGATGTGAAAGAGCCAGCCAAAGAGAATGTTGATTTTTCCGGTAGCGACAAAAGTGAGATCAATACCGAGGTATTCCGTCATCCATGGCTCGGATCCCGCTTTGAGACCGACGAAATTCGCCAGCGCAAAAACAGGAATGACCACCTGTGCAATTTGCCGCAGACGATTCGGTAACACGGCCAGAAGCAGTGCCCCGAAGATCAGGATAAAAGCAGGATGGAAACTCTCAACGATCATAGTAGTCCTCGTCGCGCATCAGAAATTTTCGGAGTCCCTTCGCCAAAATAACAAGAATGACGCAGGCACCCAATCCATAAAAGCAGTAGAAAAACGGGAAGTTCTCAAACCCGAAGAGGGTGTGTTTGTGAACGAAAAGGTGCTTCCAGAACACGACGTCCAGCAGAGCGACGATTCCGGCGCTGATAAAAAACCAGCGGATCACTCTCTTCACATTTTCCGGATAATCCAACCAGCGCTTCGGCTCGTTGGGATCCGCTTGATGAGGCTGATTGTCAGGATCGCTCATTTAGACGCAAAAAGGTTTTTGGTTAGCGAAATCAACTCGTTCGGGAAAAAGAAAAGGACGATGCACAAGGTCGAAGTAATGACGAGCGGCGCAACGCAGGTCCATGGCGCTTCTTTGATTCCCTCGTCATCGAATTCCGTGGGCCCCGACGGGAAAAAGGCTTTCCAAACCGGCGGAAGTAGATAGGCAATATTCAGAATTGAGCTGGCGATCAGAACAATCACAAATACAAACTGCCCCGTGGAAAGTGCGCCGAGGAAGATGTGCCACTTACTGACAAATCCGAATGTGGGCGGTAATCCGATCACGCTCATCGAGCCGATGAAGAATGCCCCCATTGTGATCGGCATTCTCCGACCGATCCCCACCATTTGGCTGAGATACTTTTTCCCGGTAGCGACAAAGATCGCGCCGGCGCACATGAAGAGAGTGATCTTGCCGACAGCATGAGCAGCGATGTGCAGGGCCGCACCCTGAGCCGCGACATCATGAAGCAGGGCAGCTCCGAGTATGATGTAGGAAAGTTGTCCGATCGTTGAGAAAGCGAGACGACGTTTCAGGTTGTCCTGAGTCAACGCGATGAGCGATGAGGCAATGATAGTAAAGGAAGCGAACCAGCAGAGCACTTCGTTCACATTCAATGCGCCGAGCGACTGCCGCAAAGTCGTCATGTCGAACACCTGAGTGACGACGCGGATGACACAGAAGACGCCGACTTTGACCACTGCCACTGCATGAAGCAGAGCGGAAACCGGAGTCGGGGCGACCATCGCTCCCGGGAGCCAGGAGTGAAACGGCATCATGCCCGCTTTGGAAAAACCGAAGGCAAAAGCCATTAGCAGGATCACTGATGACCAGGCCGTCATGTCGGTGGAGGCAAGAATGGCGGGACCGGCAAAAGAAAGATCTCCTCCCGATTTGATGAAGGTGAAAATCAGCGCGGGAATCGCAAAGGCAATAGATGTCCCCAGCAAATAACTAAGGTAGGTGCGACCGCCGGTGCGTGCTTCTTTGTCCTGATGATGCGTCACCAGCGGCCAGGTCGCGAGTGAGAGCATTTCGTAGAAAAGGTAGAGCGTCAGGAGATTTCCGGCAAAGGCGACCCCGAGAGTGGCGCATAGTGACAGCGCGAAGAAGGCAAAGAAGCGGGTTTGCGAATGCTCCTTCAATCCGCGCATGTAGCCAACCCCGTAGAGTGAGGTCACGATCCAGAGGGAAGAGGCGACAAGGGCGAAAACCATTCCGAGTCCATCAACCCGGAAGAGGATGGGAACGTTGAGTCCACTGACGCCTTCGATCAAAGAACAGGTGATAACCTTTCCGTCGAGAAGGATGGGCACCATCGCGAGGACGAACCCGAATTTCGCAAAGGCGGCGCCGAACGTGATCATTTCCCGCAGTAGAATTTCCTTCCGGAAAATCACGATGAGCGGCACTGCAATCAGCGAGCAGAGGCAGGCCCAGACAGGCAGGAGGCTGTTTACCGATTCTTGCATACCTACTATCTGAAAAGACCTGACAGATGATTCGAATTTTCAAAGGTGACGCGGATGAGTGCCACGACTTCGCCGTTAAAAACTCCTAATAGAATAATAATCGCAGCCGATGCCAGCAGGGGAAAAAGGGACGACCAGGAGGCTTCCCGACCTAACACGGTCGAATCGGAGCCCTTACCCTCTTCAATCGAATCGTCACTGTGATCATGAGAATGATCGTGTCCCTCGGCGGGTTTGTTTCCAAAATAGGCAATCTCAAAAATCCGGAAGAAGAGGACGGCATTCACCAGACTGGAAATCAAAAGAGCGGCAACAAACTCCCAATGCCCGCCTTCAATGGCTCCGCGGATGAGATAAAACTTACTGAAAAATCCGCAGGTTGGCGGCACCCCGATCATGGCGAGAGCACCGATGACAAGCCCAATTGAAGTGATCGGCATCTTTTTGAAAAGTCCTTGCAGATCGGAAATCTCGAACGCCCCGAGACGTTTCGCGACGATTCCGGCGAAGAGGAAAAGGCAAAGTGTCATCATCGCGTCAGCGAGTATGTGATAAAGCGCACCGGTCATTCCCCAGTGGTCAGGATCCGCCAGCCATGCTCCTCCGACCATGTAACCAACTTCCGCGACGATGAGATAGCAGAGCATTTTCTTTATCTCCCGTTGTGCCAGCGCCAGCATCGAGCCTGCAAGAATTGCAATGACCGCCAGCCAGACCACCAGTTGGCTCCAGCCCAGCTCGACAAAGACCCAATCCAAACCGAAGACAGTGATCATCACCCGGATCATGACGTAGACCGAAACTTTCGTCATTAGAGGTGCCAGGATACAACTCGAAGTGGAGGGACAATAGGTGTAGGCATTCGGTAGCCAGCCGTAGAGCGGGAAGAAGGCCATTTTGATCCAAATCCCCACAAGGATAAATATGAAGGCAACGGTTGTTGCTTTGGACGCTCCCACGTTTGCGTCATTGGTTTCCAGCATCAGAATCGCGTGGATTCCGTCCATGTTGAGCGAGCCGGTTTTCAGATAGAGATAGCCAACGCCCAAGAGGTAGAAGGAAGCTCCCACCGTGCCCATGATGACATAGTTGAATGCAGCAACCGTTCCGCGCTTGTTGCTTCCCATCGCGATGAGCGCATAGCTGGTGAGAGAGGAAACCTCAATCAGAACGAAAAGGTTGAAAGCATCACTGGTGATCGTGATTCCAAAAAGCCCAACGCACAGTAAGAGATAGAGAATATAAAAATACGGTGTCTTTTCAGTGTCGCGCTCACCGACGCGGCGAATTGAAAAGAAGGAGACTAACATCACCACTACGCCAATCACGACGAGAACAAGGGAGTTGAGTGCATCAATTTTCAGATGAATCCCGATGCCGAGAGGTTTTTCCCATCCGCCCACGAAATAATTGATGGTTCCAACGTTGAAGACTTGCTGCGCTGCGGCAACGGAAGCGCCCAGCGAAACCAGAAGTGAAATAAACACAACCGGCAGGCAGACCCGGTGATCGCGAATTCCGAAGAGCCCGATGATCATCGCCCCGAAGAGCGGAGCAAGTACAATGATAGCTGGGATTTGATCAATCATCGACGTTGCCAGCTTTGATTTGCTCGAGGATTTCGTTTTCCTCGAGAGTCCCGAATTCTTTGAAAATCATCTGCCCGATTGCCAGGGCGACGCCAAGTGTGGAAACACCAACGACGATTGCTGTCAGCATGAGAACATGAGGCAATGGGTTGGCAATCGTGTCAGGATTAGGGCCCACATGATCGTCCGCATGATGAGGCTCCGCCTTTTTCCCGTGTTCCTTCTCATGAACGTCGTCGTGCCCTGCATCCGCGGTTTCATGGTGCTCCGGTCCGTGGTGATCGAGAATGGGAATCGTCGATCCGTCTTTTACTCCGAGCGACACGTAGAAAAGAATGATCGCGGTTTGAAAGATCGACATTCCAATCAGTTTTTTGATCAGATTGTTTTTCGCAATGAGCGCCCACAGGCCAATCATCATCAGGACCACATAGATCCAGAAGTTGAAATACGGCTGCACATTTGTCTGAATAAATTCACTCATAACAAACTTCAAATTAGAGACCGTTCTTCAGCACCCCCCGGCTGGAAAGGTTGGCATAAATGGCAAACATGATTGCCGTGACCGTGAAGGCCACTCCGACTTCAACTCCCAACATGCTGTGAGAGCGCGCCATTTCCGGACCATCGGTGAAGAGCACTTTCTGCAGGATTCCGTAGTCGAGAAAGTTGCGTTCCAAAAATTGACACATCAGGCCGAATCCTGCGTAGATAAGAATTCCAACACAGGCCAGGGTCAGGTAGGTCTTTTCTGAAAAGCGACGCAAAGCGGCATTTAAATCTTCGGACATCGCGACAAGAATAAAACTCGCTCCGAGAATGACTCCTCCCTGGAATCCGCCACCCGGGCTGTGGTGACCGTGGGCAACGACGTAAAGCGCGAACATTTGCACTACCGGGATGACAATTCGGCAGGTCGTTCCGACGATGATCCGCTGGTGATCACCATTGATGGAAGAATCCAGCGGGGGTTTAATTGATTTCTTCTCCGCCTCGTTTCCTGTTACGCGAAGAATAGCGAAAATTGCGATTCCAGCTGCAAAAATCACCACCGTTTCAAACATGGTGTCATAGCCCCGGTAGTCCGCGAGAACCGCGGTTACAATATTGGGCACCTTGGTGTCCTTGTAGGTTTGGGTGATGAAATATTGAGAAATGGATTCCTCATTTCCGACGCCGGCATTGGCAGGGGAATGCGGATCTCCAAAGGCAGGGAAATCGGATACTCCGTAGAGGAGAAGTCCGCCCGTGATGACGACGGCTATGGTTGCGAAGACCTTAGTGAGCATCAGTCCGAAGATCTCCTTCTAGTGTTGTAAATTGTCGCGATGAAGAACACCGCGCTGACTCCCGCACCGACCGCTGCTTCCGTGAATGCAACATCAACGGCACCCATCTCTGCCCAGAGCAGACAGATGAGGAAACCATAAATTCCGAAAATCATCGCCGAGCTGAGAAGATCTTTCACGCTAAGTGAAATGATCGCCGCTACGACGAGAAAGATCAGGATAATGATGTCGAATGCAAAAATCACGGTTCGCTTACTCGATTAAAATTTTGGGTAGTCATCGTTAAGGTGATTCTCCCGTCCTTTCTGGATCTCTGGTTCCACCTCGTCTTCCCATCCGGCATCCATTAAGGCGTGTGTGCTGGTCGGGCTGGTCAAAAGAATAAAGGCACTAATGCCGAGGAGCTTTACGATCACCAGCAAGACGAGCCAGTTTTCTGAGAAACTTTGGAAATCCTTGAGCTGATAGACTGCAAATCCGAGAAGGACCAGCAAGCTTGAAAGGGTATCGCCTTTACCTGCTGCATGCATGCGGGTGTAGAAATCCGGGAAACGAATCAGTCCCGTCGATGCCCCGAGGAAGAAAACCAAACCGCCAACAACAAGCGCCATGCTGATGATCGTGATAATCATGGTTTCAAACCGCTTTCGTTGACCGGCTCCTCAGCCGGCATGTTGCCGTGTCCCGGCTTGGTTTTGTGCAAATAGCGTGCTGCGGCCAGCGAGCCCATAAAGTTAAGCAGGGAATACGCCAGAGCGAAGTCGACGAACATTTCAACCCGCTGGTAGATGACGCCGATCACAACGAGAAGGACAGCGGTCTTCGTTCCGATGATATTAACCGAAACGATCCTGTCGAGAGCCGTCGGCCCCACTGCGAGACGCCACATTGCCGGAAGCATCATCAACAAAAGCGCAACGCCAGCGCAGGTGGCAAAAAATTCAAAATTCATCAATTTTTATGAATCCTGAGACTGGTTGCCTTCTTTTTCCCGATCCGCAAACACTCTCGCGATGCGGCGTTCCATTTCTCCATCGAGTCCCTCTGCAGCTATGTCGCTGATGGCGTGTATATAAAAGGTGTCCCCGAGAATCTTCATCGTCACCGTCCCGGGCGTGAGTGTGATCGAGTTGGCGAGCAAAAATTTAGCGAAGTCCGTTCGAAGCAGCTTTGATTCGTAGCGAACAATCTGAGGCTGCAGATTGCTTTTACTTCCAAAGGCAAGTTTGAGGAGGTGAAGGTTGGCCAGGACGATTTGCCAGATCAACCAGAGGCCATAGCCTGTCAACCGGACGCCCTGGATCAGCCTCGCCTTCAGCGGAGTGCTTCTGTCCTCAAACAGTAAGTCAGAAGACAGAAAAGTGACAAAGCCACAGGAAATCACCCCCAGAGTGAGGTGAAACACATCAAAGAGACCTGAAAAAACCATCCAGGTCGCAAAGAGGAGAGCAAATGTGATGCCCCGATAGAGATTCTGTTTAGTGGCGTGTTTTTCCATCGTGAACGACGGTAGCGATGCAATGAGAGCAACACTCGCGCCGATTGTCAATTTCCCTATCTCGAAAATCCGTGCTTTGTTACCTTTCGTAACGGAAATGAGTCAGTTTCGATCAACAGTGACAATCCTTGCGGGCATCGCGATCACGATGGTCACCGTTTGTGGCGGTGTGATTGCTCAGGATTCGCCCGAGCGGATCGATCTCCCAGCTGCCCCGCCGGAGCCACGATCCGCTCCGATCCGGGCGGTTCCGTCGACCATGCCGGCGGCTGTTCCTGTCCCTACTCTACCGGATGGGACGCCGATTGCTGCACCTGTCTCTTATACACATCTGACGCTGCCGACGAAGAGGATAGTGTA
>CAJXQE010000071.1 GCA_913058215.1 uncultured Verrucomicrobiales bacterium | reverse complement strand
GAGATCAGCCTCGGTCTCGTGGGCTCGGAGATGTGTATAAGAGACAGGTAAATTTGAGTCAGGCGAACTACCGGTAACAAAGCGCTCTCAATTAAATCACGAAGGACGGTGCCCGGTCCGACGGAGGGAAGCTGATCAATGTCTCCAACGAGCACCAAATGAGCATTTTCGGGAAGGGCTGTCAGCAAGCTCGCCATCAGACGGGCATCGATCATGGATGCTTCGTCGACGACGAAGAGATCTCCTTCGAGAGGCTTCTTTTCATTGCGGGTAAACCCCGAGTCCGGTGCGATTTCCAATAAGCGATGAATGGTGGATGCTTCGAGTCCGGTGCTTTCAGAAAGGCGTTTGGCAGCGCGCCCGGTCGGGGCGCAGAGAACGGGGGTCACTTTTTTGGCGACGAGAATTTTTAACAGAGCGTTGAGAATGGTGGTTTTTCCGACACCGGGGCCACCGGTGATGACAAAGCATGGGTTCGTCATAGCTCCGGTTACAGCAGCGGCTTGTTCCTCGCCGAGTGAGAATCCCGTTTTCCTTTCGAACCATTCGAAGGCCAATTTTGGATCGATTACGGGAAGAGTGGGTTTTGACTGGAGAAGCGCGAAGATTTTTTCGGCGATTTGTTCCTCGGCCGCGAATAGTTCCGGATCAAAAATGAGCTCATTCTTTTCAATCGTTTCCGCGATGAGTTTTTCCTGTGTGATCAGATCACAAAGAACCGGTTCGATGATGCCTTCATTTTCAGACAGGGTCTCGACCGATTTTCTGAGCAGGTCGTGTCGGGGGAGAGCGCAATGTCCCTGTTGCGCTGACATTTCCATAACATAGTGAATCCCTGCTTCGATTCGTTTCGGGGAATCATTCGCCTGTCCCATTTTTCGGGCGATATCATCAGCGGTTTTGAATCCAACCCCGGGTAGGTCGTGAGCAAGCCGGTAGGGGTTCTTTCGTAGAACATCGATGGATTCCTGCCCGTAGTTTTTGAAGATACGAAGCGCGCGCGCCGTACTAAGTCCATTTTCATGAAGGAAAATCATGACATCGCGGACCGATTTCTGCCTTTTCCAGGAGTCTTTAATTTTCTTCCGCCGACCGGCACCGATGCCTTCGACCTGCTGCAGCTTTTGAGATTCGTGCTCAATTACATCAAATGTCTTGCTGCCGAATTTATCGACAATCCGTTTTGCGTAGGTTTTCCCGATGCCGTCAATAAACCCGCTGGCGAGGAATTTTGTGATTCCTGCGGGGGTATTCGGGGAAACGGCGCTGATCCCGTCCGCCCGGAATTGTCGACCGAAGCGCTTGTCCTTCATCCACTTACCGGTGGCGCTGATCTGCTCACCCTCGACGACTGCCGGTAGATTTCCAAGAACGGTGATGATTTCGCCGTCTTTCTCGGGCTGCACCTGCATGATGGTGTAGCCGTTTTCCTCATTGTGAAAAACAACGGATTTTACGGATCCGACGATTTTCTTCGGTTCTGAGGTTTCGGAAGGCATTGGATCCACCATAAACCCGCGAAAAACCATTGCAATTCTCTGACTTTACAAGAGTAGACCTTGGCCCCATATTCGCCGTCCCATGGCAGTTTTATCCATTTTGTTAACCGTGATCATCGTCGCCGCAAGCGTACTGATGGTTATGCTTGTTCTGATCCAGCGTCCCAAGCAGGAAGGTTTGGGCGCAGCGTTTGGCGGTAGCACCCTCGATTCCGCTCTCGGAGCACACACCACTGACATTCTCCAGAAAATTACTACCTGGCTGGGGATCGTATTTTTCATCTCTGCAATTGGCCTGGCGATGGTTAAATCCCGTCAGTTCCGTTCTTCTGCGGCGAACAATGTTCTGGAAGAAGTTCAAAACCGCGAGCCGGTGATGCCGAACCTTCCTTCTTCACTTTCTGATCTGCCAGGCGGAATTTCGCTTCCGGAAGCGGTGACTGAGCCAGCTGAAGGAAAGCCTGCCCCTGCAAATACTGAAGCGCCGAAGGAAAAAGGCAAAGCCAAGTCTGATGCGAAAGCTAAGGGCGCCGAAAAGGGCAAAGGCAAAGCAAAGGCGAAGGCCAAGCAAAAAGCACCTGCAGCTCCCACTGAAGGTGCTGCCGATAAAGGCAAAGCCAAAGGAAAAGAGTAATTCACTTTGCTCTTCCGCTTTTCCACCGTCATCCAAATTTGTTGATGCGGTGGGAGGATTCCGTTCTGTGAATCTCCCTTTTGGACAGATGATGTTTCCGGAGACCACTCCATGAAGAACATTCTTGTTCTCCCAGCTCAATTTTTGGTTTTCGCAATCTATCGATCTTTCGAATGGTTGGTGGGGAGGCTCTCAATCGATTCCTGCATTCATCTCGGGGAGAAAATCGGCTACGGAATATCGTGGCTGATCCCGGGTTATCGTAAGCTGGTGAGGCGCAATTTGAGTCTGGCGTTTTCCAATGAGTTGACTGCCTCTCAGATTGATACCTTGGTGGATCATCACTTCGAGGCTCTGGGGAAGAATATTTTCTGCAGCATCCGAACTGCCGAGATGACCGTGGATGAGGTGGATGAAATCGTCGTCATCGAAGGAATCGAAAATACGAAGAAGGCACAAGCTGCCGGGAAAGGGGTGGTGATGTGCATCAACCATCTCGCCAACTGGGAACTTTACGCACGGATACAACCCTTTGAGCCCGGGGCTGAACTCGGAACTCTTTTTCAAGGAATTCGAAATCCCTTTCTCAACCGGCATGTGGAGAATGTCCGGGGTAGACACGGGCTGAGAGGTTTTGATCGGCGGGGAGGGTTCGCAGCTCCGGCAGACTTTCTGAGAAAAGGAGGGATGCTCGGAGTTTTGTTCGATCAGCATCCCGGAGCGCGGGGGAATCTTTGCCCGTTTTTCAATAAGCTTGTCGCAACCACCACGCTGCCTGCAATTCTCAGTCTGCGAACCGGGGCGCCGATGGTCTATGCGAACATGTTACCGGTGGCCCTCGGGAAGTGGAAAATTACTTTCAGTGAACCCGTTTATCCTCCTGATGTTTCGGGAGACCGGGACGCATACATTGCGAATGCCACTGCCCGCTTGAATCACCAATTGGAAAATACAATTCGGGAAGATCCGAAAGAGTGGTTCTGGGTTCACAACCGATGGAAAAGTGCGGCCAATGGTGTGCTTTCTTCGGGGCCAAAATTGAATGTTCATATTCCCGACGGACAGATCCTTGAGGAAATGACTCCTTTTCGACTCGCGGTATGGTCGCCCAATCCGCTGGGCGACGCCTGCATGTCTCTTCCTGCAGTTCGTGCTATTAAGCAGGGTAGACCGGATATGCATCTAACAGTCTGTTGCCGGGAAAACCTTGCGCCGATGTGGCGGGCGCAGTCGGAAGTAGACGAGGTGATTCCATTTCCCAAAGGGTTCAAACCGAAAGAAGTGGGCGCCATAGTGGCCAATGGTCGCTCGGATTTCGATGTGGCTGTGCTGCTGCCAAACTCATTGCGTTCTGCGCTTGAGGCTAAAGCTGCAGGGATTCCGATTCGGATCGGGTATCGAGGGCATCATCGGAAGCGGCTGTTGAAATACGCGATTCCTGAGCCAAAGCCGTCGCCGGAGCAGAAGCATCATGTGCATCGCTACTTAAACATTGTCAGAGCCATCGGTGGGAACGTGAAAGACACGGCGGCACTTTTGAAAATCCCACAGTCTCCGACTCCCATTACGGGTGGCGAAAAGGAAATTCATATCGGGGTTTGTCCGGGTGCTGAATACGGGAATGCGAAACGGTATCCTATCGAGCGCTATGCGGCGGCGATTGAAACGTTGAGGCAAAAGCATCCAGATACCGTTTTCCGGGTCTCAATTTTCGGGAGTCCTGCAGAAGAGGGAATCGGTGAAGACCTGGCTTCGCAGATTTCAGATCCGAAAGAAAACCGGGCAGGTAAGACTTCAATCGCTGAGCTGGTCTCAGAACTTCAGACTTGTCATTTCGTCGCCACCAATGACACCGGGACCATGCATTTGGCGGCAGCACTCGGAGTTCCCACTGTCGCAATTTTCGGATCCACTGAGCCGGAGTTTACCAGCCCAATTGGTGATGTTCATCGGGTGATTCGGCACAAAGTGGATTGCAGCCCCTGTTTCAAAAGAGAGTGCCCGATCGACTATCGGTGCATGTTGCGGATTGATTCCAGCGAAGTTGTCGCTGAAATGGAAGCGCTTCTGTATTCCTGAAAGGAATTTTCGAATTTCTCTGGTCGTGAGGAGTTTCCTCGCCGATGGGTGACGACTTCATGAAGTTTATTCTCACCCATCCAGGAAGCGCCCACAAAGATGAGTTCCTCGCCTGCTGCCTGATGATTCATCAGCACATGGTTCAGGTTGTGCGTCGTGATCCGAGTGAAGCGGATCTTGCTGATCCTGATGTTGCCGTGATTGATGTGGGAGGCCGTCATGAACCGGAGAGTGCGAATTTTGATCACCATCAGTTTCCACGGGATCACGAGCCGATTTGTGCCCTTTCCCTTGTTCTTAAACATCTCGGTCTTTACGAGGATGCGCAAAAATTCTGTGACTGGCTTGAGCCAGCCGAATGGTTTGATACCCGGGGGCCAATCGGCACTGCCAAGTGGCTCGGCGTGGATCGAAAACTGATGACTAAGCTGAACTCTCCCATCGATGTAACAATGTTGCGGCGCTTTGCAGGGGAGTCTGAGTTGAAGCCGGGAGAGCCGATATGGGAGATCATGAGAATGATCGGCGAAGATCTTGTCGTTTATTTGAAGGGGCTTCGCAGCCGCCTCGACTTCATCGATCAGCACGCAGAGTTCTGGGACATCGGGGAAGGGGAGAAGGCTTTCCGGATTCTATTCATGCCGCGGACGGAACCCATGCCCGGAGACGCATCCGGCGGACTGGAGCGATACATTGCCGGAAAAGGGGAGCACGAAAAAGTATCGGGAATGATTTATCCGGACCGACGGGGGGAAGGATTTGGCCTGAGTCGCTACGAGGACAGCCCGCTTCTTGATTTTACCCGGATTGAGTCAGAGGGCGATGTCCATTTTGCTCACGCCCGTGGATTCGTTGCGAAAACCAGCGCCACCGAAAGAGATCGGCTGCTGGAGCTGATGACGGCGGCGCGAGTTTGACCTGGATTGTTCTTTTAGATCGAATCAAGATTTCGAATTCTGGATAGCTCATCCCGGGTCTTTTTCTTCTTCAGGAAAAAGAGGAGAAATCCGATCACAGCGCTTATTCCAAGGATCGTGATCGTGGTGAAAACGGAGACGATCGCAGGATTTCCTGTCGTGGAAGACGCGGATAAAGGAACGGGTAAAGAGGGAATCAGGCGGAGGTTCCGAATCTCGACGACTCCAGTTTCCGGAATCGTGACGTTGAGGCTGAGCTTCAAGGGTTTCCTCTCTGATCCATCATTGATGATGGCGGGAAGCTGAAAACTCCTCCAGTCCTCATCTCCGGACAATTTTTTCAAGGAGCCCGATTCGCTCATGGTTCGGCTGAAGAAACTGTTGGCGATTTCTTTGCCGCCTTTTTCGGCCGGGAGATGTGTCCACATTTCCAGATAGCCGGAAGGGACCACTCCCCGGTAGCGAACTTCCCCCTGCACTGCAAAAGCTTCGCCAGTGACTTCGGGGTTTTCGATTTCGAAAAGAGAGATCGAACCCCGAACATTCTCTTCGGCGGTGATTTGAAAAATATAATCTTCCGCTTCTTCGATCAGCTGAACCGATTTGTTCCTACTTTGATCCTGCAAGGGAATTGGAATGGAATCGTCCGCGCCGCAGAGCGAAGCGAAAGGAAGAGCCAAGAGAAGAAGATAGATATTTGGATAGGTAGATTTCATGATTCCTGGATATTTGTTTCAGTTATGTGGGCGTCACGGATCGTTTTGAAGGTTTCCACGTCAATCGCCTGATCAGCGAGAAGTAGACGGAGCTTTTGCTCAAAAGGGCTGAGCGAAACGGACTCTTCAGCAATTTCTACTTTTTGAATCAGGCGATCCAGCCTCAGCCTCACGGTGGGGTAGGAGACACTGTATTCAGCCGCCACCTTTTTGAGTGATCCTGACTGGAGAAGAAAGCGCCTGAGGAATTGGAAGTCCTCATCATTCAGGCTGGTCAGCCAGGTGGGTATCGATTGAGGTTTGCTCATTATTGCTCGGTGAATTGGTAAAAATTCAATACGAGATCAATAATGATATCAACAAAGTTAAAGTCAATATTAATTATGTTAAACTTTGTAAATGGGGCTCATTGCCGTGGTGAGAGGCTTGGCAGGAAGACTATTTGGAGATTTCCGGCTTCTTGCCCCGATGATCGAAGTAAAGAAGCCTGTTTCATGAGGCCACCGGATAGCGGCTGATTTTCTGAAATCGTGGATTTCCCGGAGAAAGGGGAGCAGGTTTGATCGTCAGCCCTCTTATCCTTCTAAACGAGAAGAAGCTGAGCTCCTCCCGGAGTTTTCTTGATTTGCACAGGGAAGTATTTTTCTGCGAGGCTCTCCAGTTCATCGGCCGCTGAGTCTGGAAATTTTCTTCCGTCCAGTTCCTGGAGCAGCGATTTGGCGAGCCCGAGTTTACCGGCAGCATCGTAGGCCGCCAGAAGTCGGACCGATTCATGATTCGGCTTGAGCGGCTTTCCCGCAGCGATTTCATAGTGACGAACTGCCCTTTCAAAGTCTTTCGCTGCCTCTGCGGCCCGCCCTTCCTTGAAATGGTCTGTTGAAGTCGGAGAATTTTCTTGCGAGGCCTGTTTCCCGGGTGCTCGCTGCGTTTTCAGAATCCACTTCCATCCAGCAATGCAAATTCCAACAATGGCGGGAAACTTAACCCACCAGATGATCGGAAGGCGGAAGAATACGATGATCGCAATAATGCAGAGAAGGAAACGAACTGCTACCGCTGCAGTTATTACAAAAGTCGGAGAGGCGTCCTGATTTTTGCGATTTCCCTTCGCTGCGTTCTGGTCCTTCATGTAGTCACGGTCGTAGAGTCCCATAAATCATTAATTTGAGGGAGAACTTAGGTCTCGATCAAGGCGAAATCGCAGAGTTTTCAAATGAGTGGGGAGAATTGACGACCCGAGACCAATTCCAATGCGGCCCGGCTATCTGAAATTTCTAAAATTTTAGGACGATGATTTCCGCATTCAGAGGTCTAAAGTCTAAAAATGGAATTAATTTTTAAAATACCCCCTAAACTTTTTGTAATACTGAATACCTTTGTTATTGTTAGCGTTTCGTAGCTTCTAAGATTTCGAAAGGTTCAATAATGGTAAACAAAAAGATTCCCCAATCTCCCCGCCTCCTTCACAAACTGCTACTCTCCACTTTTCTTTGGGCCTCATTGGCCTCTCTCTCAGCGGATGACTATACGGTTTCCAACACGGATGACAGCGGAGTAGGCTCACTTCGGCAGGCAATCTTTGATGCCAATGCCCGGTCAGGAAGCGATACGATTACTTTCGAAGCGGCCCTTGATGGTCAGGAAATCCGACTGACCAGCGGTGCTTTGGTCATTAGCGATACCACAGGAAGAACTCTGGTGGATGCCTCTGGATCAGCTGGAGGGATTGTTCTCTCAGGTGACGCGGATGGTAGCAATTCTGCGTCCAGTTCAGACTCGAGAGTGATTGAAGTGGAGGATAGTGCCATTGCTGAAATTCGGAACGTTGTCGTTAGTGAGGGCGTGAGCTCGTACGGAATGGATAGTTGGCTGGCTTATTCAGGTGAGGATGGCGGTGGAATTTTGAATGCCGGGGACCTGACGATGATTGATTGTGAAATCCGGGGTAACACTGCCGGAGGGGGAGGAGACTCTCTCGGAAGTAATTTGGGGCAAATAGCGGTAGCGGGTGGTGGTGGAAGCGGAGGAGGAATCTACAATAGTGGAGTACTTCGTCTGACTGATTGCCAGGTTTCTGATAACACGGCAGGAGATGGCGGTGATGCAACGTTCGGAGGCTCGGTTCTAAATGTTTATGGTGGAACCGGCGGAAGTGGAGGCGGGATTTATAATGAGGCTGTTGGGTCGGTTATCCTGCTCCGCACTATCGTCCACAACAATCATTCCGGGGATGGCGGCTTTGCCGATGGTAAGACTTCCGGCGCAAATACGTATGGGGGAAATGGGAACGGTGGAGGAGCGATCATGAACCGGGGCGTTCTCAATATCACGGAGTCACTGATTTCGAGAAACACATCGGGCGATGGTGGGAGAGCAATCCGGGGTGATACTTCCACCAGCGGAAACGCTGGAGAAGGTGGGGGAATTCGAAGCACGGGAGGGGCCGCGGACCTGAGAATATATCGAGGCGCTGTAGCAGATAATATGACTGGTCTGACGCCTGATGGAATCACGTCCGGCCCGGGAGGAGGTCTCGCGATTTCAAGCGGCGGTGGTGCCATTATCAGAAACTGCACTGTGCACGGAAATATTACCCCCGGTACATCGGGGCGTGGAGGCGCCGGATTGTACGTTCACGGAGCCAGCACTTTTTTGAGTAACTGTACAATCGTTGAGAATCGCGCGGCTACAGATGGCGGGGGAATTCTTCATTGGCTGGATCTCTTTTCTGTCACCATCGAGAACTCGATCATTTCGAATAATCTGGCTGACAACAGTGGGGCCGATCTCAAAGGGGAATTTCATGTGGTAACCGGCAAGAATTTCGTCGGAAATGTTGAGGGTGGGACGGGCCTGGATTCGCCTTACACAGGCGATCCGGTCTTAAGCGAATCACCGACATTTGGTGGCCTTTCGAAAATTTTCATTCCCTCATCCAGTTCTGCTGCAGTGGACGGGGCTTTAATTACTGCAAATACACCGACGGTTGATACCCGGGGAATGGATCGACCACTTGGAAGGGGCTATGACATCGGATCGGTAGAGCGATTGGAATCTCGTCCTGATGTTATGATCGGATTCAGCAGCGTTTCCGGGAATCAGAACCTGAATAATTATTATAGTGGAGGGTTCCGACAGCAGATCAAATTTACTATTCTAAAAGGCAGGAGGAAACGATTTTTTATCACTGCTGAAAATGACAGCGATATCGACACCCTGACTTTTCGTTCCAACCGCTCTCGAAGAGAGTTAAGGTCGAATACTTACCTGATCACAGATACACGAATAAATGTTACGGCGGTGGTCCGGCACTCGGGCTATACAATGAGGGATTTAAAGCCGGGCGAACAGCATCTTTTCGTCACAGAACTCAAAGCGGATTCAGAGACAGAAAGACGTCGAATCAAGCAGCGGAGATACTGGACTGTTTCAAGTGGAGGCAAGTTTGACCGGGGTGTTTCAGTCATTCGAGTGAAATAAAGGGGGCGCCAGCCTGTGCCCCGAATTGGGTCGTTTCCATCAATTTTGACGATATTTGATCCTGAAGGGAGGCAATTTGCTCCTTTCAGGCGAGCAGAACCGTGAAATCGCGGAGTCTGGGGTTGAATTTATTTCAGTTTTCCTAAATACTGGATTACAGCTAACCTCCCCACTCTCGTATTTATGGCTGCCAATTATACTGAAGACAATATCAAATCCCTTGACCCCCGGGAGCATATGCGTCTGCGTCCGGGGATGTACATCGGAAAGTTGGGGGACGGAAGTTCCCCTGATGATGGAATCTACATTCTCCTCAAAGAGACCATCGACAACTGTATCGATGAGTTCGTGATGGGAAATGGAAAACACATCGAACTCACGGTTGATGAGAATTTTGTGAGAGTCCGTGACTTCGGGAGGGGCATTCCTCTCGGGAAACTCAAGGATTGTGCGTCGATTATTAATACCGGTGCCAAATACGACAGCGAAGCTTTCAAAAAATCAGTTGGCCTGAACGGTGTGGGTATCAAAGCGGTGAATTTCCTTTCTGAGTTTTTCGAGATTCAGAGTTTTCGCGACAAACAGACTAAGGGAATCCTTTTCGCTCATGGTCTGGTCACCGAGGAAATGAAGAAATCGGAGAAGAGTTCCGAACCCAGCGGAACAATCGTCTCCTTTGAGCCCGACCGCGAAATCTTCGGGGAGTACAAATGGAATTTTGAATACATCGAAACGATGTTGAGGCACTACGCCTACCTCAACACAGGCCTGGTCCTGTCGCTCAACGGTAAGAAATTCAAATCGAAAAACGGACTGTTAGATCTGTTGAACGAGAATATTGACCCGTCCGAGAAGCCTCTCTATCCCCATATTCATCTGGTCGATCAAGACATTGAAATAGCCTTTACTCATACTGAGCAAAGCGGAGAGGAATATTACAGTTTTGTAAACGGGCAGCATACAACGATGGGGGGCACACATCTGGCTTCCTTCCGTGAGGCAATTGTCAGCACGGTGAGAACTCATTTTAAGAAGCAGTATGAAGCCGGAGATATCCGGTCCGGCATTGTGGCTGCGGTGAGCGTCAAGATCGAGGACCCGATTTTTGAATCCCAAACCAAAACTAAACTGGGATCCACTCACATGGCTCCCAAGGGTGAAACAATTCGGACATTCGTAAACAATTACATTGGCCTGCAGCTCGACAATTTACTGCACCGCCGTAAGGAAACTGCGACAGCATTCCAGGAAAAAATTCAACGTTCCGAGCACGAACGGAAGGAGTTGAAAGGGATTAAGAAATTGGCGCGGGAGCGGGCCAAGGTATCCAAGGTTCACAACAAAAAGCTCCGGGACTGCAAAGCCCATTTTAACACCAATCACAAGAAGGCTGAAGACTCAACGATTTTCATTACGGAAGGAGACTCCGCCAGTGGATCGATCACAAAAGCACGGGATGTGGAGACCCAGGCGGTCTTTTCGCTTCGCGGGAAACCGCTCAACTGTTTTGGGATGAGCCGCAAGGTGGTTTATCAGAACGAAGAGTTTAATCTTCTTCAGGCGGCTCTCAACATCGAAGACGGTCTGGAAAAATTGCGCTACAACAAGGTGGTGCTTGCGACCGATGCCGATGTCGATGGCATGCACATTCGCCTGCTTGCGATCACGTTTTTCCTTCAGTTTTTTCCGGATCTGATTCGGGACGGACATTTATACATTTTGGATACTCCTTTGTTTCGGGTGCGGAATAAAAAGGAAACGCGCTATTGTTATACCGAAGAGGAAAGGCAGCAGGCAATTGAAGATCTGAAACCGAATCCTGAGATCACGAGGTTTAAGGGGCTGGGCGAAATCTCTCCAGACGAATTCCAGTATTTCATCAACGAAGACATCCGGCTGGATCCAGTCGAATTGCCGCCGAAGCCGAAGACAATCAGCAATCTGCTTCAGTTTTACATGGGAAAAAATACCCCACAACGTCAGACCTTTATTATCAAGAATCTGAAGGTGGAGACGGATCTTTTGGAAGGGGATAAAGAGGAGGATGTTGAGGCTGCGTGATATGCCTTTTCTTTTTTGTATCATCTAAAGCTTAAGAAAAAGAGCAAGAGTTGTTAAATGTCTGACCCCGATACACCACTCCAGGGAATGTATTCAGATTGGTTTCTGGATTACGCCTCCTATGTCATTCTGGAACGAGCAGTTCCACATATTAATGACGGCCTCAAGCCTGTGCAGCGCCGTATTCTGCATTCGTTGAAAGAAAAAGATGACGGTCGATTTAACAAGGTCGCCAATATCATCGGCCACACCATGCAGTATCACCCCCACGGCGATGCAGCGATTGGCGCGGCTCTCGTCAACATGGGCCAGAAAGAACTGGTGGTCGAAACTCAGGGGAACTGGGGAAACATTTTAACCGGTGATGATGCGGCAGCTCCGCGTTACATCGAGACACGGCTTTCCAAATTCTCCAACGACGTTCTTTTCAATCATAAGACCACCGTCTGGGCGGCGAGTTATGATGGCCGGAATAAAGAGCCGGTGACGCTTCCAGCTAAATTTCCGCTGGTCCTTGCCCATGGAGCCGAAGGGATTGCAGTCGGTCTTGCCTGTAAGATTTTGCCGCACAATTTCAATGAATTGATTGATGCGTGTATTGCGGTTCTTCGCCGACAGCCCTTTGAAATCTTCCCGGATTTCGTTCAGGGAGGAAGTGCGGATGTTACGGATTACAATGATGGCCTTCGCGGAGGAAAAGTAAAAGTCAGGGCGAGAATTGAGAAAGAAAAGCGACGGCTTCTGGTGATTCGGGAAATTCCTTTCGGGACGACTGCCGGGAGTCTTTGCGATTCCATTCTGAAGGCGAACGATCAGGGGAAAGTCAAGATTTCGAAGATCGAAGACTGCACGGCGGGGACCGTTGAGATCAATGTGCATTTGCCAACAGGGGTAGACCCTGACCAGACGCTTCAGGCGCTATACGCATTCACTGATTGCGAAGTCAGCATTTCCCCCAATTCCTGTGTGATTCAGGACAATTCTCCGAAGTTTCTGGGAGTGTCAGAGATTCTTAAGCATAGCGCCAAACAGACTCGCGAGCTGATCAAACAGGAGCTGGAAATTAGACTGGGCGAGCTTGAAGAGCGCTGGCACTTCTCAAGCCTTGAGAAAATTTTCATCGAGAATCGAATCTATCGGCGCATTGAAGAATGTGAAACCTGGGAAGCGGTGATGGAAGAAATTTGGACGGGCCTGAAGCCTTTCCTGAAACTCCTGAGGCGCAAAGTCACCGATGAAGATGTCGCCCGGCTCACTGAGATCAAAATTAAGCGAATTTCGAAGTTCGATGCATTCAAGGCAGATGAGCTGATTCGTGGACTCGAAGATCAGATCGCCGAAGTGAATCGGAATCTGAAGAACCTCACCAAATTCTGTATCAAGTGGTACGAGGGGATTAAAGAGAAATACGGTAAAACACTTTCTCGAAAAACGGAACTCACCACCTTTGATCGGGTCGACGCCAAGCAGGTCGTCGTTGCCAATGACACGCTGTATGTGAATCGCAAAGAAGGCTTTGCCGGTTACAGCATGAAACGTGACGAAGCCCTCGGGAAATGTTCCAGGATGGATGACGTGATCGCTTTTTCCCGCGATGGAACGATGCGGGTAGTGAAAATCGCGGACAAAGTTTTTGTGGGGAAAGACAACCTCCACGCCGCGGTTTTTAACAAAGAGGAACCGAAGTTTTACAATATGATCTACCGCGACGGTCGCGGAGGGCGTGCCATGGTGAAGCGCTTTCAGGTTTCCGGGGTAACCCGGGAGAAACTCTATGATCTAACTGGCGGTAAAGCGGGAACGCGGGTGCTCTGGTTTAGCGAGCATGAGACAGCGGAAGAAGCGGATATTATTGTCAGGGTCCATCTCAAGTCAGATCTCAAGCTTCGAAACTTTCAAATCGATTTTCGCTTTGCGGATCTCGATTTCAAGGGGCGTGGAGCAAAGGGAAATATCCTGACGAAACACCCGGTCGATCGTGTCTCCAGGATTGCACAGGCTGAGCAGGAGGAGATCGCAGGAAAGATCGACGACGAGGATCCGAAGCCAGATTCGGGAAAAAAGCCTGAGCCGCCCCGGAAGGCGGCTGCTACCAAAAAATCGGCAGCGAAAAAGAAGGTCCCCGCAAAGAAGGCGCCTGCGAGAAAGTCTGTTCCAGTGAAGAAGAAAACCGCGTCTTCGAAAAAAGCAGTCGCAAGAAAGAAGGCGTCAGCCACGAAGAAAAAGGTTCCAGCCACGAAGAAGAAGGCCCCTTCTAAAAAGAAAGCACCAGCAGCAAAGAAAAAGGCCGCAGTGAAGAAGAAAGCGCCAGGCAGGAAGAAAGCGAAGTAGATGAGCGCAAAGAGAATTCTGATCACGGGGTGTTCCCGCGGTCTCGGCCTGGCAATGGTGGAGGGCTTTGTTGAACACGGTCATTTAATCGCCGGATGTTCGCGAAGTAAAAGCGCCATGGCATCACTGCAAGCCCGGTTTGGTGATCGTCATTTTTTCCGCGCAACAGATTTGCGGGATGATAGATCCGTGGCCACATTTTGCCAACAGTCGCTGAAGCACTTCGAGGTTCCCGATCTGGTGATCAACAATGGATCCATCATCAATCGCACAGCACCACTCTGGGAAATCAGCGACAGCGAGTTTACAGAACTGATGGCGATCAATGTCAACGGAACAGCCAATGTGATTCGGCATATAGTGCCGGCAATGATTGAGCAGGGAAGCGGTGTCATTATTAATTTTTCCAGCGGTTGGGGACGTTCCACTTCGCCGGATGTCGCGCCCTATTGTGCCAGCAAGTATGCGATCGAAGGTTTGACCTCCGCTTTGGCACAAGAGCTGCCGGCTGGAATCGCTACGGCACCTTTCAATCCCGGCATCATCAATACAGAAATGCTGCAGGCTTCATTCGGGGAAAGCGCTTCAATGTATCCTTCACCGCAAGAGTGGGCAGAAATAGCGGTCCCTTTTCTGGAAAACCTCGACGCCTCCTGTAATGGGCGTCAGCTGACCTGTCCGGGTCAGTGAAAAAGTCGCACTTACACTTTCCTTTTCGGGCCTTTACCCCAGAAAAGAACGGCGCAGCCTATCACTTCCACATTGAAGGTTCGATAGCGGGTGGACATGGCCGACATTAAATCACCGAGAGAATCAAACTCGTTCGAAAAGATTCCCTTCTCGTTGTAATACTTCATCAGCATTCGCGCAGCTGCGGGGCGTTCAATATCCTGAGACAGCAGGGTGGCTCCGAAGACAACACCGTCATCGTTGAGGTAGCCATTTACTTCGTCAAACAGCTCCCCCTTTATTTCGATGTCCCCGGGCAGGCAGTGAAAAAGGTAATTGATCGAAACGGAATCGTAGTTGTCGCAGGCGAGCAGCAGCGGCTCCGTGACATTCCGTTTGTAAGTTTCCGGATTAAATCGCGCGAGTCGTTTCGAAGCGTACTTCAGTGCATTCTCGTTCATGTCGACGAGACCGATTCGGGACTCGGGATCGGTTGCGCACTTATCGAGGAAGTATCCGGTTCCTACGCCGATATCGAGATGGTTCGAGCTCAGGTGGTCCGTGAAGAGCTGCCGAATCTTAGTAGTGGGGCACCGCCAAATCAGAGAGTTGGAAAACCCAAGCACCCATTTGTCGTAAATTTTAAGAACGCGGGGCGAGTATACGGCCTGTCCTTTTTTCGCTGCCTCTTGATCGACATCCATCTTCTTTCGATAGTTCCACGCAGAAGGACTGATAGTCAACCCTATTGAATCGATCACTTTACTCAGTTGCATCGCGATAGGCGGCGCGTTTGCGGACTTCTAAGCTTGCAGGGTGGATATACTCTATTTCCTGTGAAACCATTTCACATCGTGATTCTGTTGGTGCTCTTTTTCGGGGCCGGGAATATTAATGCCAATCCACAAGCCTTTGATTTTTTCGAAAAGAAAATTCGCCCGGTTCTAGTGGCGAATTGTTACGAATGTCATTCGCCTGAGTCGGAAAAGATTGAATCTGATTTTCTGCTGAATACTCGTGAGGGAATTCGCAAGGGGGGCGCCACAGGGCGCGATTCAATTATCCCCGGCGATGTTGAGAGCAGTCAGCTGATCGGCGCGATTCGTTATGATGACGAAAATCTGCAAATGCCTCCGGAGGGGATGCTGCCGGAGGCAGTTATTCGTGATTTCGAAAAATGGGTGGAGATGGAGGCGCCGGATCCCCGTGATGGCCGATCCCGGCTACCAAGAGAAATCGAGGCGGAAAGTCACTGGTCTTTTCAGCCCTTGAAGAAGCCGGAGCAGCCGGACGTAAAAGATAAATCGTGGCCCCGGGATCGAATTGATTTTTTCTCACTGGCTCGAATGGAAGAGGCGGAGGTGAGGCCGGTTGCAGATGCGGGCCGTTCGACCTTGATCCGGAGGGTGAGCATTGAGCTGGCTGGTTTACCACCGACAATGGAGGAGGTGAATGACTATGTGAAGGATCCGGCGTCGGACCGGGAAGCTTTTGAAAAAGTGGTGGATCGCTTGATGAAAAGTCAGGGGTTTGGAGAGCGATGGGGCCGCCACTGGCTCGATGTCGCGCGTTATGCGGAGTCCAGTGGTTACACCCGGAACATGCTTTATCCCTATGCCTGGCGATATCGTGACTGGGTGATTGAAGCTCTCAACAAAGACATGCCCTATGATGAATTTGTCACGAAGCAGATTGCCGGCGATCTACTGCCTTTCGATTCCCTTGAGCAACGGGACGACCAGCGCATCAGTACTGCCTTTCTGACAATAGGTCCGAAGACATTAAACGAAGGTGTGCCCCTGCTTTTTGAACTCAATGTTGCTGACGATCAGATTGACGCGACGTGTCGGGCATTTCTTGCGCTGACGGCGAATTGTTCCCGGTGTCATGATCACAAGTATGATCCGATTCCGACCCGTGACTATTACGCCCTCACTGGAATTTTTCGTAGCACTCATCACCTCGCTGCGACGGAGACGAATGTGAGATTTGAACATGGTCAGGCCCGGCCGATCGGGAAGGATGGCGAAAAGCTTCACCTGGAAATTGAAGAGGCGACGAAGAAGAAGGACGGGATTCAGGTGAAGTATCTAGCGGCGGTAAAGGTGCGGAATGAATGCCGGGATTCACTCAAGGAAAAGGGCGTCGACTGGGAGAAGAATCCCACTCCGGAACTTGAGGAAGCTGAGAAAGAGTTCCGTAAATTTTACGACATGGTGCAGGCCGCTCAAAAAGCGATTCCCGATCCGCCCAACTATGCGATGTCGGTGAAGGACGCTCGAATTCTGGATGAGGAAAAATGGAAGGCTGAGTTTGAAAAGAACAGCAAGGAGAAGAAGCCAACCTATCCACGAATTCAGAATTCCCCGCTTTTTGAAAAAGGAGTTCACAATTCCCCGAAGGACGAAGTGCCCCGCGGCGTGTTGACTTTATTTGACGATCAGTTTTCGGCGCCGCCGATTTCGGATAATGAAAGTGGACGGCTGCAGCTAGCCGAATGGCTGACTGATGAAAAGAATCCGCTGACTTCCCGCGTGATCGTAAATCGGGTCTGGCACCATCTGTTCGGAATCGGTCTGGTGGATACGGTGGATAATTTCGGGCTTCTCGGATCGAAGCCGAGCCATCCTGAGTTGTTGGATGATCTGGCTATCGAATTTATGGAGGATGGCTGGTCGGTGAAACGATTAATTAAAAGAATCCTCTTGAGCCGCACCTGGCAGCTTTCATCAGCCGTTGATGAGAAGGCGCAGAAAGCGGACCCTGACGGGAGATTGCGTTGGCGGTTCACCCCTCAACGACTGGAGGGTGAAGTGATTCGCGACGTCATCCTTTTCACTGGAGGGAATCTTGATCAAAAACCGCCGAATGGATCTCAAGTCCTGGATGTCGCCCTAACCCAGCCAAAGAAACAACAGCGTGAGATCGGACGTCGTGATTACTACACCAAGGATGTAGATCAGACGGTGAAATACCGAAGCGTCTACCTCCCCATGGCACGTGGCGGGATTTTTGATGTCTTAAAAGTGTTTGATGCGCCGGATCCAAATCTTGTCGTCGGTGCCCGAAAGCTGACCACAGTTCCTTCACAAGCGCTCTTCCTGATGAATAGCGAACTGGCTACAGAGCAGGCCGCCTCACTTGCCGGATTGGTTTTGGGGAATTCCAAGGATCTGAATGCTCAGATTGATTTTGTATTTCAAAGAATCTTTTCGCGCCTTCCGGATGGGAGCGAGCGTCAGACCGTGAAGAATTTTTTCGAGGGGAGTCCCCCCACAGAGGAACTCTGGGCTCAAGCAGTGCAGGCGATGTATTGTTCCGGTGAATTCCGAACCCTTTATTGAAGTTGAAACCCGTGTCATGACCACCCCCAGTCTAATCAGCCGCCGCAATGCCCTGCAGACCACCGCCTGCGGATTTGGCTCGCTGGCATTCTCTTCGCTGTTTTCGAATCAGGCAGGGGCGGCGGCAAACAATCCTCTGCTCCCGCGAAACGGGCATCACCCCGCGAAAGCAAAGAGGGTAATTTTTCTGTTCATGCGGGGAGGTCCGTCGCAGGTGGATTCTTTTGATTACAAACCGGATCTGGATAAGCGACACAATGAGGACCTGGGAGGTGGGCGGAAATATTTTCAGTCGCCGTGGAAGTTCAAGCGCTACGGAGAGTCCGGTCTTCCGGTCTCTGAACTTTTTCCCCACACCGCAAAACATGCCGACGATCTTTGTGTGATCAATTCGATGCACACTGATATTTCAAATCATCCTCAGGCGATTCTGCAGATGAACACGGGAAGTTTTCAGTTTGTACGGCCGTCGATGGGGTCCTGGGCTGTCTACGGTTTGGGAACGGAAAACCAGAACCTGCCGGGGTTTATCACGATCAATCCTGACTTTTCCGCCGGTGGAGCCCGCAAGTATGGGTGTGCTTTTTTGCCATCGGCAACAGCAGGGACCGCAATCAATCAGTGGGGCGGGGGAGACGGGCAGGGTGCGCCTTCACTGAAAGGCTATCAGATTCCTCACACGACCAACAAATCGATGACTGTCGCGGAACAGCGCAGGCAGCTCGATCTGATGCAGTCGCTGAACCGCAAACGTCTGGATCGTGATAAAATTAATGAGCCGCTTGAGGGAATCATTCAAAGCTACGAAACCGCATTTCGAATGCAGTCGACGATGCCGGACTTGATGGATGTGGAGCGGGAGCCGAAGCACATTCTGGAGCGGTATGGAATCAATACCGAGACGACTGACAACTTCGGCCGGGCCTGCCTGATGGCCCGACGTTTTGTTGAAAGCGGTGTCCGTTTTGTGCAGCTCAACCTGGGATTCTGGGACCAACACACCAAGATTGTCGAGGGGCATCAAAAGTTGGCCGATGCGAGCGATCAGCCGGTGGCGGGCTTGCTGACCGATTTAAAAGAACGCGGACTGTTGGAGGACACCTTGGTTCTTTGGGGAGGGGAATTCGGAAGGCCTCCTATCATTAACAAAAATGCGGGAAGAGATCACAATGCCGAGGGGTTCACCATGTGGATGGCTGGCGGCGGAGTAAAAGGCGGGCTTCGCTATGGAGCGACGGATGAACTCGGCTACAAAGCGCAGGAGAATAAAGTTCATCTACATGATTTGCACGCAACCATCCTGCATCAATTGGGACTCGATCACGAGCGTTTGACTTATCGATACGGAGGTCGTGATTTCCGACTAACCGATGTGCACGGAAGTGTGGTGCACGATATTTTGGCCTGAGCTTGCTCCACTTATCTTCGGGCGCTCAGGATATCCCGGAACTCATTGAGGAGTTCATCGATCTGTCGATTCTCCAACCGTGCACGATCGGAGGGGAGGGATATTTCGATTCCGAACCTGAAATTGAAGCGTTCCCTTAGTTCCCTGGATGGTCTTCCGTTCTCGATAAAGTCTCTCTCCGGAGGAGTGACCGGAACAATATTGATGCCGTCAAGAAGCAGCATCTTATATTCGGCAAGAGATCTGCCTTTCATGGCCGTCGCAATTTGAGACGAGGGAACTCTCTCCCATAGGAGCTTTCGAACGAGCAAGCCCTGCAAGTAGTGGCGAAAATGGTAGAATACTCGCTGCCCTTTGCGAACTGGTGGATCGATACACCCCAAAGTCTGGTAATGACGAAAAGACCGAGTTGAAAATGAATCGCTGGATCTTGCCCCGTCACTTACCGTGTCAGGGCGGAACCGGGCGACAACCTGATTGATCCAATTGATTAGTTCTTCCAGGCTCACGCCATCTTCCCAGTCCATTTCCTCGACCGCCTCAAGCTCAAGAATGGCGGTTTCTGGAATCGTGATTCGATTAGGATCGGGCATAAATCGATATACTCTACTTGCTGCAATATTGCAACAAGTGTTGCAATCCTTGTGTGGTGTGCTTTTTTGGGGACATGAAATTCAGAAAGAACCGCCAGATTGCAAAGCTGAAGGCGGATACCGAAGCGCTGGCGATTCCCGAAGGTCGGAGAGTAGGGCAAGCGGGACACGCCAAGGCTCTCCACTATCTAAAGGTTCGGCTGGAGGGGATGGAGCTGCTTCCATTTGCGGGAGAAAAACTGGAATTGACCTATGAAGCAAAGCATCCATCAGATGGCTTTAAGCAATTGTACACTAACCTTGTCGGAGTGATTCCCGGGAGAGACCGAACTCTTGAGCCCATTCTGATAGGGGCTCATTACGACAGTGTTATTGATGCACCGTGTGCCGATGACAATGCAACGTCAATTGCAATGACTCTGGCCATTGCTGAGGAGTTCATTTCGAAAGACCTGGAGCGGGATCTGATCATTGCTCTGTTCGATGCGGAGGAGCCTCCCCATTTTATGTCGGACGCGATGGGTTCAACCCGCTTTTACAAAGATCATTGTCAGGAAATTCAATTCGCAGGAGTGATCATCTCTGATTTGATCGGGCACGATCTGGACCTCAAGGATCTTGGTGTGAATTTTCCCGGGAAAGGTTTACTTCAAGCTCGGGCAGGAAAGACGGTGTTTGTTCTCGGGGCGGAGAGTGATCCGGCGTTCCCTGGAATTGTTGAAAAAGTTGCAACGAAAAGCAGGGGGCTGAACATTTTCCCGACAATGAATGACTATGTGGGAAGTTTGTCAGACCATCACGCTTTTGAATGCGCTGGACAGCCATTTCTCTTCCTGAGTTGTGGGCAGGGAAAATACTACCATGACAAGAGGGATGATCTGCGATGGATTAATTTCGAGAAGCTTTTTAAAATCACGCATTTCGTATCTGACCTGATTTCTGAGTTGGATAGAAAAGATGCGGATGCAAGCTGCTCAGAACAGGAACTCGTAGATTTTGAAATCCGGATGATTCGGCGAATAACAGGGCGTGTCCTACCTCTTGTTATGAGCAAATTTGGGATCGCTATGCCAAAGACCCGGGCGGATATGAATCAAATGATCGGCGGGCTCATCACGGGAATGGGGTGAGAGATATCCCTCCCTTGAGATCTTTGCTCCTGCCCTTATCTTACTCCCTTACAATGGAAGCCATCGAACAACGAATGAAGCGACTAAGGATCCGGGAGGAGGATCTTGACGAACGCTTTGTACTTGGCTCCGGACCTGGCGGTCAGAAAATTAACAAGACGGCCTCCTGTGTTTCATTGAAGCACCTTCCCACAGGGCTTGAAATTCAATGTCAGGACGGTCGTTCCCGTGAAGCGAACCGTTTTATCGCCCGGGAGCGTCTTTGTGAAAAACTGGAAGATCGTGAGAGACAGCGGAAACTCGACGCGGCACGTGTCAGAGCAAAAAAGCGCTACGCGAATAAGAAGGAATCCCGGGGGCAGAAAGCAAAGCGCCTCCAACTGAAAAAGATCAGGGCGGAGAAAAAAGGAATGCGGAAAAAGGTGTTCCGACGGGACTGATTTTCTGGATTTCTTCACCTTCTTTTCCAAATCAATATTGGAAATCCCCGCGAAACCTTCTTAGTTGCCACATTCACATGGCTAAACTAGAAGAGAGACAGGATTCCGTCGTTATTTCCAATATTACTCCCTCGGTAGATGGCGGAAGATATCCAGCAAAACGCGTCGTGGGCGAGCCGGTTCAAATTGAAGCCGATATCTTCAAAGACGGTCACGATGTGTTGGTAGCGAACCTTCAGTGGAAAAAGAAGGACGGAGATCAAAGGGAAGAAATTTCCCTTCTGGATCAGGGAAATGACCGATGGGGAGCATCTCTTTCCTTCGACCTGACGGGGGAATACGAATTTCGTGTTGAGGCCTGGGCAGACGACTTTCTCACCTGGCTCCATGATTTCAAACGTCGCCTTACCGGCGATCAGAAAGATTTCACAACAGAAATTGAAGAGGGGCGAGTGATTTTGAATACGACGGCGATCCGGGCTGCTGCAGGTAAGGCCACCAAAGACGCCGACAGCATTGAGTCCATTACGACCCGATTGATGAAGTGTCCGGCGGAAAAAGTCCCGGGATTATTTTCGGACCCTGAAGTCCTTTCGCTTCTGGCGCGCTGGCCTGACCGGTCGCTGTCGACATTCTCTAATGGAGAAAATCGTATCAAGATCGAGCAGAGTCTCGCTTCGTTTTCTTCCTGGTATGAGTTTTTCCCGCGATCAGCAGAAGGAATTCAGGGGAAACATTCGAAGCTCCGTGATTGCCTTCCCCGTGTTCAATACGCGAAGGATATGGGTTTTAATATCGTCTATTTCCCCCCGATCCATCCGATTGGAGTTTCGCATCGTAAAGGGAAAAATAATACCGTTACAGCCGAAGAGGGAGACGTTGGCTCTCCCTGGGCGATTGGTGCAAAAACAGGCGGTCACCGCTCGGTTGAGCCTGCCCTGGGAACGATTGATGACTTGGTTTGGCTGGTCGAAGAATCCCGGAAAATCGGTATCGAGATTGCACTCGATTTTGCAGTCAATTGCTCGCCCGATCATCCCTACGTCAGAGATCACCCCGAGTGGTTTTTTCACCGCCCTGACGGCAGTATCAAATACGCTGAGAATCCGCCAAAGAAATATCAGGATATCTATCCGCTGAATTTTCATTGCGATGAGTGGCAGGACCTCTGGCAGGAACTTCTCGATGTGGTGATGTTCTGGATCGAGCGTGGAGTTCGGATTTTCCGTGTCGACAATCCGCACACCAAGCCGGTGGCCTTTTGGGAATGGCTCATTGCGGAAGTGGAGAAGAAAGAGCCGGGTATAATCTTTCTGGCCGAAGCATTCACCCGTCCCCGGATGATGGAAACGCTCGGCAAAATTGGCTACACGCAGAGTTACACCTACTTTACGTGGCGGGAGACAAAGGAAGCGCTCACCGAATACGTAACTGAGCTGACTAAGGGAGAAATGAGGGACTATTACCGCGCCAACTTCTGGCCCAATACTCCAGATATTCTGCCACATCATTTACAGGGAGCTCCTCCATCCGCTTTTAAAATTCGAGCAACCCTTGCGGCAACCCTGTCGTCCTCGTGGGGAATGTATTCGGGCTACGAGTTCTGTGAAAATGCTCCGCTTCCGGAACGTGAAGAGTATCTCGACAGTGAAAAATATCAGTTAACTGCTCGCGATTGGGACAAGCCGGGGAACATCAAGATGTTCATATCCCGACTCAATATGATTCGGAACAACGAGAAAGCTTTCCACGAATACGCGAACATTGAATTCATCCCTTCGGACAACGATATGATCATCGCCTACTACAAGTGGTCGAGCGACAGGGAGAGTGTCATGCTGATCGTGGTCAATCTGGATCCTCAGAATCAGCAGCAGGGATTGATTCATCTTCCGCTCGAGGCGATGGGGATAGATCCCGGATCGGAATTTAAAGTTTCCGATCTCATGTATGAGCAGGTATACGCATGGCGTGAATCCACCAACTTTGTGTCTCTTGACCCCCGCTCAAAGCCGGTCCACCTATTAAAAGTCAAGTAATCGAAAAGAACCGTTCGAATTTGACTCAATCGAATTTTCTACCTGGCCATGCGCTACAGAATCATCACGTTCGCCATTCTCGGCATCATTTTAGTTGGAATCGGGGAGTGGAATCTCCGTTCACGAAAACTGGATCCGCTCAAGTCTCTCAATAACTTCTGGCTGGAGTTCTGCGTTGCCAATTCCGGCGATGCCGTTCGTGAGCCTGCTGTTACCCTGGTTCGGATCAATGACGATTACGATCCGTTAACAATCGGCGGAGATGCGGGAGCAGCCGCTGCTGATGGTTCAGTTCCAAGCCTGTCCCGGCTGGATTTTGCGACGATTCTGGGTTTTACCGGAAAGCTGAATCCCAAAGCAGTCTCTTTTGTGCCGACTCCGAGTTTTGACGACTCCAATCCGCTCAATCAAACGGACATTGTTCCTTTGAAAGATGCCGCCCTGCAGGTGCCAAAAATGACACTAGGCACCGTAGTTTCCTCCGATGCTGCTCCGGAAAATAAGTTACAGGGAGTCGCTTACCCTGCCTTGAAAGTGGAAGGCGATGCTTCGTCGATCACTCCCTTCACACGTACGATTCAATCTCCGGACCCACAGCTTTTAGCGAATGGTGAACCCGCTTTTACAGAAGTGGACTCGGCCCGCGCTCTGAGAAGCGAAGAGTCGATTCGGATTCCTCTGGTAGCGAAACAGGGCGAGAAAGTTGTTCCTTCGCTGGTTCTAATGTCAGTGGCGAGGCTCGCTGGAATCGGTTTGGAAGCAATCACAGTCGATCTTTCTAAAAAGCAGGCGCAAATTCAGATCGGAGATCAGTATACGGTTCCTATCGCAAAGGACGGATCGATGAACCTTCCGGCATATGCAGGATTGAAAGCTGCGATGACCAGCGAGGAAATTAATGAAAAAGGGGAAAAAGTGGAGCGTTTTCATTTTGCCACTTTGACCGTGGACGAACTGGCTTACACGGGGCAGCAAGACGATGAAGTGGCCAAGCGGATCCTCTCCGAATTCCAGGGGAAGTTTGATTCCGTCAGCCGGAATCTCGTCATGATCGGTTATGACCGGAAAGCGGATCGCCGCTTCCCGACAGCCGCCGGTGAAATGCTGTCGGATGCTTCTATTTTTGCACGTGCGGTGGCCACCATTCAAAGTGGCCGTTACATTGAGCGCTGGCCTACCTGGGGCCGCTGGGTCGCTGTCCTGGCCATCGTGATCATCGCCCTGGTGGTCTTCAGGCTTTCCCGTGGAAAAGTGCTCGTCGTTGGCGGGATTTCAGCTTTGCTCTTCTTCGCCCTCTGCGTTCTACTCTTCCGCTCCACCCTCACATGGACACCACCATTCGTGATGTTCGCCCTGTTTGCCCTGATCATTGTGGTTGGATTGATTATTCCTGCCGGTAATTCAGGCGCAGCAAAAGAGGAATCTCTAGATTCTGATGAAGCAGATTCGTTGAAATCATAGAGCGAGATTGCCAGAGGAATCGGGGATCTGAGATTCGTTCTCCGATTTCGAGATGTGGACCTGGATAGGGGTTTGAATTTTTGTTAGTGAAATTCAATCAGATCCACTTCATATTCGATTCCCATGGTAAATCTATGAAACCAGCTCTAATCCTCACCTTTCTCTCGTGTTTTTTTTCCGCAAACTTTTCGTCGACGGCTTTAGCGGAAACTTTTGACTCGAAGACGATCAAGCATTGGGAGGAGCTTCTCGATACGTTTAAGACATCGGATTCTCTAAAAGAGGGACTTGCATACTACGATCAGCACCTTGCTCATATCGATATTTCGGAAGTATCCCCTGAGACATTAGGTGAAGGGAAGAATGTGAAATTTGGAAGAGATTCCTCTCGGATCTTTTTTAATCTGGCTCTAGCTGCGTATATGAACGGAGATCCCCGTTTTTCTGAGTTCAAAACCCACGCAGAAAGGAATTCGGATGAGCTAATGAGATCGTCAGATCAGGGGTACCAGGGAAGCGGTGCGAGCGCCCATAGTTTTTTCGTTCGAATGGCTCTTGATCTCGGCGAATACGAGATTGCGGTTCATGTGCTCGATCAAGCAGATCGACAATTTGAAAAGCATTTTGGAGGATTTGAGAGGCCAAAATCACTGGGAAAGTTTGATCCAAAAAGAAATCGAACCGGAGAGCAGATCAGAATTGAAATTGCTAACAGTCTCGGGGATCTCGCGACAGTCGAGCGACTGTTGCGAGCGAAGATGAAGGAAATGGAGAGAACGGGAAAAATGGTGGCGGCGATGAGCGGAGCCGGATCCATTGGGGGTGCCGGGGCTGACACATTGAAATACATGAGTTATCCTGAATTAGTATCTGTTTTAGCGCGCCAAGGGAAAGTAGAAGAAGCAAAGGGATATCTCGATGCTTACATGAAATTCGTCGAAAAAGCAGAGTCTTCCAATAGCAGTATCTATGAGGTCTATTTCAAAAAGAGTGGCGTTATGTCAGGCTTTGCGAAGAAGAATTTGGCGGAAGCAACTCTGCATGTTGGCCTACCCGAAGACGCCCTTAGATATGTAGAGGAAGCAAAGGAACAGTTTGAGAATTCACCGTTTTCAAAATCAGCAAAGAAAAAGCTGGGCAAGTCTTCCCAACAGGTGGGAAGGCGATGGAGAGGTGAGCTCCTTGAATCCGAAATTGCGGCCCTGTGGGAACTGAAACGCTTTGATGAACTCGATCAATCCATTGCGAGTTATCGTGAGATGCGGCCTCAACTTCCCGACCATGACCCCAATATAATGGCTGTCTCTTATACACATCTGACGCTGCCGACGAAGAGGATAGTGTAG
>CAJXQE010000070.1 GCA_913058215.1 uncultured Verrucomicrobiales bacterium | reverse complement strand
CTCGGAGATGTGTATAAGAGACAGGCTTCAAGCATCTCTGCCGTATTTCGCCGGTTTTTTCCTTCCTGACTCAGTCCCCGAATCTGAATTTCGAGATCTCTATTTGAGTTTTCTGACAATGATCTCCTTGTCAGACCAAGTATCCAACGAGGACTGGGGGACCGCAGAGAGCATGGGTTGTGCAGTGCTTGAGTCTGGGCCTTCGCCCAAGCAATACACCGAGATGGTGGATTTGTTGACCAACTTATGGGAGGGCCGTGCCGAGTTAGGTCGCCTGAGCTGGGGATTGGATTTTCTCGATTTTCTCATCACGGGGCCAAACTTAAACGAAAATGCTCGCGCTCAATTTTTTGAATCGATTCGCAATTTTCTTATAAGCAATGCCCGTCGTGTTAGTTCCGATCAAAAGGCGGTTTTCAGCCTTCTTTGCAGAGACTTGGATCGTCAGGCCGATTACAACGCTATTCCATGGCTGGAAGATTCAGATCCAGACTCTGCTGCCGATGTGTCGGCGGAAGAGCTCATTGCTGAGCGCCTCAAAGGACGGTTTGTTGGTATTTACACTCTGAACGAGTCCGCAGCTGTCAGGGCAGCCGGTTTGATTAAAGAGAACTACGAGAATGTAAAAGTGCGGTTAAGTCACGACCACGGCGGGAGTGATAAATTGAAAGTGATGGCACGCGACTCTGACTATCTCATTGTTGTGACCCAGAGCGCAACGCATGCCGCTACCAACTTTATCAAGGACGAGCGTTCAGCTGATAAATCTGATCTTATTTATCCGAGGGGGAGGGGAACTGCGAGTTTGATTCAGGCATTGAAAGATGCGGTGGGTGCTTGACGCTGTCCATTGCGGGGTGATTCTGAAGGTAGGGAACAAGTGTTTATAGGCTGCAGCGAGGGATCTTTGTGATTTGCGAAATGTATCATGGGACTGGAAGAGAATAATCAATTGAGTTCGAGCCAGTGCTTCGGTGCACTCAAAATTGCCCCGCTTCGGGTTGTTTCTGAATCTCTTCGGGGCAGTGAGAATCGAATTGAATTGCGGTATCCCAATTTTCGAGTGCGATCTCCTTCAACTAGATTTCCCGACTTGGGGTTGATAGAAGTCGATTACATGGCGGATCTAGATGTGGTTGATCCTTCGTCTCTTGATGCTTACATCGCTGCCTATCGGCAGGTAACGGCCTTTGGCGAGGATGTAGTGAACCGAATTTTTGATGACCTCATGGCGATTTGTTCACCACGCTCGCTCATCGTGCGTGGGTTTTTTGTTTCGGATGAAAATATTGGCCTCAAAGTCGAGGCATCTACGGAAGATAACCCTCGGTGAGACGAGTGATTTGCAATCGATTTCCCGGATCGAGATTTCCCCTCGGGCGTCACCTTTGAACGGGCAATTGCGTTAAAAATGTTTGGATTCTCTAACTTTTCCATTGCCTCTGTCTCTGGTCTCGCGAATGATTCAACTTCATGAAAGTCGTAGTGCTCGTCAGTGGGGGAATGGATTCGGTGACGGCGTTGTATTGCGCCGTCAAAGAGCACGAGGTGATTGCAACGCTCAGCTTTGACTATGGGTCGAAGCACAATCACAAAGAGATCCCTTTTGCCGAATACCATGCAGCCAAATTGGGGGTACCCCATCAGGTCGTTTCCCTTGGGTTCGTGAACGAGATCTTCTCTTCCGATTTGCTCCAGTCCGGAGGAGATATTCCGGAGGGTCACTACGAGGAGTCGAATATGAAGGCCACCGTGGTGCCGTTTCGCAACGGAATCATGCTTTCAATTGCGGCGGGGTATGCGGAGAGTAGCGGTGCCACGGGGCTCGTCATTGCAGCCCACTCAGGAGACCATGCTGTGTATCCTGATTGCCGAGAGGATTTCATGCGCCCCATGGCAGCGGCGATTCAAGCCGGGACCTACGAAAACTTAGAAGTTATTCGCCCCTTTATTGATCAGCGCAAAGAAGACATCGCCGCGCGCGGAACAGAGTTGGGTGTAGAGTTCGAGAAGACATGGTCGTGTTATAAAGGCAAGGAGATCCACTGCGGGAAATGTGGCACTTGTGTCGAACGACGTGAGGCGTTTGAAATAGCCGGGGTAGCGGACCCTACGGAATATGAGGATGACGGCCCGCTTCCTGTTAAACCTGCCGAGAACGCTTGATTTGATCAGCATGCTTATCTCCGAGATTTTCTATTCTATCCAGGGCGAAGGTGAACTCACCGGCGTTCCTTCTGTCTTCATCCGCACCTCAGGTTGCAATTTGCGCTGTCGCTGGTGCGATACCAAATACGCCTCATGGGATCCAGAAGGCACGAACTACACGGTTAATGAACTCGTCGCTGAGGTGGAGAAGCACCCGGCCAGGCACTGCGTGATTACAGGAGGCGAGCCCATGGTCGCCAAAGGTATCCACGAATTGATGCAGGCGCTGAAGGCGAGGAAATACCACATCACCATTGAGACGGCCGGGACAATTGCTCCCGATGGCATTCCCTGTGATTTAGCGTCCTTGAGCCCGAAACTCAGCAATTCCACGCCTTTGCCTGGTGAAATCGGGGATGGGTGGATTAAAAAACACGACCAACTCCGGCTTCAACCCACCGTGTTGGGTGAGTGGATCAAAAATTACCCTTACCAACTCAAGTTCGTCGTGTCATCCGACCGTGATGTGGCTGAGATCGAGCAACTGCTCCCCGACATCGGTGTCGACGTGCCAGCACACCAAGTGCTCTTGATGCCCGAAGGTACTGAAATTGGCGTGATCAGGGGCCGGGATGAGACTTTAATCGACCTTTGCCTGAAAACTGGTTACAGATACTGTAACCGCCTCCAGATTGAGTTGTTTGGCAACACCCGAGGCACTTAATTACCGACCATTGACCTATGCCCTTCCGAGTTTGTAAATCTATCGAGATCGAGAATGGACACATGCTGTCCAAGCACCCTGACAAGTGTCAGTTCCCTCACGGTCATTCCCGAACGGTGAAATTCATCCTAGAGGCCGATGATCTCGATGGTAACGAGATGGTCTGTGACTTCAAAATCATCAAAACGGCGGTGGGTGAGTTCCTCGACTCCTTAGATCATGCGATGTGCATGAACACGGATGACCCCGCCTTTTCAGAGTTTAAATCGAGATACGGTGATCGGGTGATTGGATTTGCTTCGCAGGATCCGACCACTGAGTTGATGGCGAAGCACATTTATGATGTCGCGACCGAGGCACTCAACGCCTATCGAAACGAACCTGAGGCTCGCTACCCGCTTCGGGAAAAGGTCCGTCTTGCTCGGGTAAGAGTATCGGAAACGAGCAGCTCCTGGGCAGAATACGAACCAGCGCTTGGCTGAATTTCTGGGCAAGTAAACTGAACTTATGAGCACTGCAAAATCAAAGGAAGTTGAGGCCACATCGACGGAACTGCCCGATCTGCAATACAGTGAAGACAAACGGGGTGTCGCTCTGGATCGGGTGGGAGTTTGCGATCTCAAATATCCGATCACGATTCTGGATCGAGCCGACGGCACGCAGCAGGTGGCCGCGACTTTCAGTCTTTCAGTAGATCTTCCAGCGACGGTAAAAGGCACCCACATGAGTCGCTTCATTGAAGTGCTCGATGAGAATCGTGGTGAGATCACGGTCCGTACGTTGCCAGGTTTGCTTGCAACCATGCGGTCTCGACTTGAGGCGGATAACGCTTACGCCGAGATTTCTTTTCCCTATTTCATTGAGAAGACAGCGCCTGTATCCAAGAAGACAGCCTACATGGATTATGAGTGCGGATTCAAGGCGAGTGAGTCTCCTGAGAGTTACGACTTCTCCCTTTGGGTCAAGGTGCCAGTTAAGAGTTTGTGCCCTTGTAGTAAAGCGATTAGCGATTACGGAGCTCACAATCAGAGGGGGATCGTCACGATCGAGATCCAGACGAATGATGATGCCATTGTTTGGATCGAAGAATTAGTCGAGATGGCAGAAAGTTCGGCCTCCTCACCGGTCTATCCTCTGTTGAAACGTGAGGACGAACGGCACGTCACGATGGAAGCCTTTGATAATCCTGCGTTTGTTGAAGACATTGCCAGGAACGCGGTGGTGAAACTCCGGGCCGATGAGCGAGTGAAGTCGTTTAAAGTGGGGGTGGTGAATCACGAGAGCATTCACAACCATTCGGCGTTTTCGAGAGTAACTAGCTAGCTAACAACCTTACAGAAATGGCTAAAGGAAACTACAAGTATTTAGGAGTGAAGTTCCGACAACGCGAACGTGGGTGTGATCAGTTGTTGTTCGTTGCTGAGGCTGAACAAATTGTGGACTGGGGTGGTGTTCCTCGGAAATCAGCAGATTTTATGAAGGGGTTTCAGCGCGCACTAGATGATACGCGAGCGTCCAAGATCACTGAGTTTTTCGAAGACGCTGAAAACATCTCGCCCACTGCCATAGTAGTGGCATTCAAGCCGGAGCGAATTAAAATTCTGCCGCTAGATTTAGACCACGATGAAATTGATAACTCGCTTGGCGAACCTGTATTAATTGAAGTCTTACTCGACGATTTTGAGAAGCTAAGTACTGAGGAATTAGCTGCTAAAGTCTCGGCATTTCTCAAAGAAGAGTTGAATGGCAATGGTGCAGATGAGGATAATGCAGACGACGACGACGACGACGACGAAGATGACTCGGACGAAGATGACTCGGACGAAGATGTGCGTGAAACTCTTGGGCTAAGTATTGGCGCATCGCATTTGAAAAGATTTGTTAAAAACCTTGATTCATCTGATTGGCTTAGTGATCGCAAAGCCGAGAATGAGTTATTACTAAGAGATACGTTAATTGATCTGCTTAAACCCGCTACAATCGTTGATGGGCAACATCGGGCTTTTGGAACCGCGGATGCAGAACTAGGGATTCCTTTTTCTGTTGTTGCGCTCGTTGATACGGACTGGAAAGAAGAAGTTTTCCAATTTGTGGTGATTAACCAGCGGGCGAAGCCGATTAAGACTGAATTCCTGAGCGCGATTATTTCTAGCTCATTAAGCGGAAAAGACATTACGCAACTCAAGAGTCGCTTGGAACAGGCTGGCGTCGATCTGGACAGCACACAGATTATGGATTTGGTCCATAGTCACGAAGAAAGTCCATTCTATCAAATGATCGACTACAAAGTCGAGGGAGCTGAGGGGAAACTGCCGTATAGTGGAATGTTGACCTCAGCAAAACGGTTTCGATCTCTTAGTACACATAACCCGAAGATAAAATACGCTGCCTTTTTTAAGCAGATCTTTGCTGACTTTTGTGAAGGCAGAACACTCCAGCAGAAAAAAACCGAATGGAAAACTAAGATTAAGTGGTTTGAATGCTTCTCGACGTTTTGGGGAATCGTAAGAGAACAGCTCGCATCGGGAGATCACGCGGATTTGTGGGAACCGGGTACAAACCTATTGAAAGTAGTCACAATCCAGGAATTGCAGAATATGTTCTTAGAGTGGCTGTTTAATCAACGTGACAGCGTATCGACTAGGGCTGATGTTGAAGCTGCTGCTAGAAAGTTTCTGCAATATTTGAAACCTCGTTTTTTCACAACTAAGTGGGAAGCCACGTCTCTTCAAAGCGATACGGGTCGAGATATCCTGCGGGAAGCATTGGAAGCTGCGTTAGGTGATGCTTCTTATAAATACAACGACCGATTATTTAGAGGCTGGGAGCGAAACTGACCGATTAAATTGTAATGATTTTCCCGGAAGCGCTAGGCTCTTTTCTTCGTCAATTAGATGATAATTCCTCTGGCCTTGACTTTGAGGAACTTCAAGTTTCTTCTAAGAATTCGATTACCCAACTACTGGGGACTGCCGGGGTGCATCAAGATCAATGGGAGTCTGAAGTTGCGCTCATTGCATTGTGGAGGTCGTTTCTCAACGCGATACCAATTCAAGCTCTCGAGAATCCGCGGACGCGATGCCGACCAATAATTCTGGAGCGCCTACGATTTCTTTTAGGAGAAGAGCCAGAAGAATCTGATGTTGATCAAATTCTTCAGATTGTTAAACGGCTTCAGCGCTATAACCGACTCGGAAGAGTTGGATCAAGGTTTGCTACTCTAGATTTGGAGAGTGCCTCTCATTCAGAATTGTTCCGAAAGCAATCGGAGCGATGTGCTGTTTGCGGATATAGGTTTACAGACGAAGATCTTTTTGGGTTTTTATTGGACTACGAGGAATCTGACGAAGGCGAAAGAGTCGAAGGTTCCATTCGAAAAGTGCCGCATCTTGATCATATACTTCCTGTGTATTTGGGAGGAGATCGCGAGGCGAATTGGCAGATTTTGTGTCGCGACTGTAATTTGGGGAAGAGTGATTTAATTTTCGGGTTTGAATCACGTTCTTGGTTTGGGAGTGCGCGTATTAGCGATCTAACGACCATTACAAAGCAACAGTCTTATATCGTAATGAAACGCGACAGGCATTGTGTGGATTGTTGCCGCCGCCCTGATCAAGTTGAACTTACGATTCAGCGTCGAGATGAGAATGGTCCTTTTCTCTACCAAAACCTGAAGACTATGTGCGTTGAGTGTTCTGGATAGTGCTATCGTAATGGAACTGAAGAAAAATTATTGTTCGCGTAAGGATGGATGCGCGGCTTTTCTTTCCTCGAAGCCATTTCATATGGAAGAAGTTTTCATCAATTCGAAATTATATAGATTTGCCTTGGGGGGGCTTGGATAGAAAGTGAAATGATCACGAAATTCTTTATTCCAGAATCAGATGACCGAATTGACCCGTGCTTCGACTTTGAAAATGATACATATAGTTCAAGTCGAATCAGCGGTACGGACCACGATGTCTACGCTCATCAGTTATTCAATACGCCAAACAATGATGGGTTCCTTGTGACTCGCTCCATTCTCTCTGATTCTAAAATTCGACAGATTTCTGATGTTGGTGGCATTAACAAATTTCTTCGGATTGACGCAAAAATCCCCATCATCGCCGATTGCGGAGCTTTCCAATATCGAGACGCCGAAAACCCTCCTTACACCTGCGAAGAAACCTGCGAGTTCTACGAATCTCTCGGCTTCGATTATGGCATCTCGTTGGATCACATGATCTTCGAGTTCGACCGGGAATACGACGACGGTTCAAGCCTGCTCACTAAGTCGCCGACGCCCGAAATGGAGCGTCGCTTCCGCTTGTCTCTCGACAACGCTAAAGCGATGCGGCGAATCTGCGAGGAGAAGGGCTATCAGTGCAAACTCATCGGCGGTGTCCAGGGTTGGAGTCCTCAATCCTATCACCGAGCGGTCCAAGAGTTGATCGAGGACGGATTCGACTACATCGCCTTGGGTGGTTTGGCTCGCGCCAATGACGAGCAACTCCGTTCTGTGTTGAGTGCGGTTCGAGAATCCGTGCTCGCATCCAACACTAAATTGCACATCCTCGGAGTTGCGCGCCTTAGTCTGCTGACTGACTACGCACGCACCAATGTCGCCTCCTGCGACAGTGCTTCGACTATCCTGCAGGCATTCAAGTCCAACAAGGACAACTACCACACCCGGGAGAAGAACTACACCGCGGTGCGGATTCCTCCGGCGTCTGGCGCTCTCTCACCTAAGGTCAGAAAACTCCTTAAGAAAGAAACCGAGGACAACGGAGATACTGCCGCCGAGGCGTTGCACCGGAAACTGATCAAACTGGAGCAGCGAGCCTTGAAGGACCTTCGCGCCTACGACGCAAAGAAGTTGCCGCTGGAACAGGCGATGGAGTCGCTCATTACTTACGAAGATCAGTTTGGTGATGAAAAGCGCTATTACCCGCTTTTCGAAGAAACACTTCGCGATCGCCCTTGGGAGCAATGCCCTTGCGCTATCTGCCAAGACATCGGGATCGAAGTCATCATTCTGCGCGGCAACAACCGCAACCGACGTCGAGGTTTCCACAACACGTGGAACTTCTACCAACAGTTTGTCGAGAAGCGCGAGGCTATGGCTAAGCGTTAGTCTGGGGCGCTGTATATAGCGATCGGAAAATCCGGCCTCGCTATGAGCTTTTGCGATTGATTTGGAGAATCCGCAGAGTGCCTTCACAGATTTTTGTGCTGATTTCTGCAAAAAAGAAATCGACTAAAAGGTTAATAACTGCAATTGTTTGTAAATCTCTTGAGTGAAAAACTGCACATATTCTCCACATGCACTCTCCAAAAACGGGGCAAAGTCGATGAGTCTTTGCACCTCGGAAACTTCGCGGACCTCGATGCCAGGGAGGCATCGAAGCGTTGGCTTCAGCGATTGGACTTGGGCGGGGGGGCAGGCATTCCCGCTCGCGGTCTTTATTTGGGGTCTCATTGGAAAGAATCTCTGGAAGCGGAGCGCACCGCCCGTGATCTGGATCTGAACCCGACGCTATGGATTCTTTCGGCTGGTTATGGTCTCCTGGCAGCTGATGAGACCGTGGTGCCTTACTCGGCGTCTTTTGCTCCTGGTGAAGATAGTATTCAAAACTTGAAGTGGCGAGATTCGCTCGCTGCAAATCATCGTCCGCGGAACTGGTGGAACTGGATCAATCAACGTGTCGAAGGCGAAGGCTTGAGCCGCTTTCATGAGGAAAAGGAGGGGGCGACCTACCTCTTTATCCTCTCACAAGAGTATTACGCGGCATTGGAGCACGAATTGCTCGAACTCATCGGAGCGGGCAAAAATGTGATCTTGGTCAGCGCGGGACTCTATCGTCAACGCAACAAGGCCGCTCCGTTGGTGAGACCTCATATTTTGCCTTTCAGCGATCGCTTCAAGCAAGTTGATCCCTATCTCAATAAGACCAACGTCACCCTCAACGCCCGTCTGGGAAAATGGTTGATCGAGAATTACGCCGAAATCTTGGCAGAGGGTGTTGATACGCTGACGCCGCTTCTCCAAACCGTTGCTGATTCGGTGCCGGATCCGGATCGCAAACCCGTCAACCGAATGACGGATGATGAGGTGTTGATGTTCATTACCAAGCATTTTGGTCCCGCTCACGACTCGGCGACTAAGTTGCTTCGAAAACTTCGGGATGAAGCCGGCCTTTCGTGTGAGCAAAAGCGATTCGGCAGTCTGTTCCGTCGATTCCAAAATAACCAACAACCCGATCTTTTTGGTGATGCCTAAAATTCTCTCTGTCCGCGCCCTTCGTGTCATCCAAGCGGATGATGTACCTCTCTATTCATTTTATCTTCGAGGTGATGAGATTTTGAAAGTCGCGCAAATATCGCAGATTAAGCGAGGTGCTGAGGGTGAGTTGCTGGGATACCAAAGGGGCGAAGTTAAAAAGCACGTAGACGAGATCGCCGATTATCTTGATTCAGGAGAGGTGATCTTCCCAAATTCGATTCTTTTGGCGATGTCCTCGGACGTCAACTTCAAGCAAAGCCGGGGACCCAAAGTGGGACATGGTGATTGCCAAGCTGGTGTTTTAGAGATTCCTCTTACTTCAGGTGACACAAAAGCAGCTTGGATTGTGGACGGGCAACAGAGAACGCTAGCCCTAAGCAAGGCAAAGAGATCAAAATTCCCGGTACCGATAACGGCTTTCGTTACCGATGACTTTGAGGTTCATCGCAGTCAGTTTTTGCTCGTGAATAAAGTAAAGCCTCTTTCAGGTGCAATAATTAATGAACTGTTGCCAACCGTGAATACTCGTTTGCCTTCGAGTTTATCAAAGAGGCTAATACCGGCAACCATATGCGAGTTGATGAACCGGTCTCCGGAATCGCCATTTCAAGGGCTAATCATTCAGCAGACCACTGATCGCAAAATCAATAAGAAGGCTGTAGTCGTTGCTAAGAGCCTGATAGACGTGATTACAAAGAGTCTAAACGGGCCCAATGGTTGTCTCTATCAATACCGAAACATTGCGACGGGTGACACTGACGGCGATGCCATTGTTCGGGCGTTGAATCTGTTCTGGGCTGAAGTGAAAGAAACTTTTCCTACCGCATGGGGATTGCCATCTACTAAAAGTCGACTGATGCACGGCGCAGGGATCAGAGCAATGGGGGTCGTGATGGACCGAGTAATGGCGAACGTTCATGTGGATGACAAAAAAAGCCAATCGCAAATCCGAAGTCACCTTGATCGGTTGAAGCCTCATTGTGCCTGGACCCAAGGGACTTGGGATATTATCGATGGGCGTCCGTGGAATGCGATTCAAAACTTGAATCGAGATGTTAAAATCCTCGAAAACGCCCTCGTCCGAGCCTACACGCAAGCGCCTACGGTATGAAATTCTTTTTCGCAGACTGTAACGACTCCGTCGATCCAGACTACAATTTTATTGCTGATTCCTCTCGTCCTGGCCGAAACCGAAGTAGGGATCACTACGCTCACGAGTTCTTCGAAAATCCTCCTTATGATGGCTTGTTGGTTTCGCGAACAATGATCGAAAACTCATCGGGGAGATATACTCAATCCCAGAAGTTTCGAATTCTGCGCGAAGGGATCCGCCAACAACTTCGGTATCCCTGCGAAGGTTATACGGGCAACTCTATCGATTATCCAATCATGGGCGATTGCGGGTCTTTCTCTTATGTTGAAAAGGTAAAACCTCCTTTCGGAGCTCGTGATACGGCCAATTTTTACGAGACCTGCGGCTTCACTTACGGGGTATCTCCGGATCATATCATTACTACATTGAATCCACGCTGGGATGATATCCGGCGTCTCCCCTCTGATGTGCAAGCGCGTTGGGACTTCACGTATCGAACCGCGGCGGAGTTTCTCGCAATCACCGATGAATTGGGGCGGCCATTCCATCCCGTGGGGGTGGTTCAGTGCTGGAGTCCTAAATCGGCAGCCTCTCATGCTAAGAAGTTGGTCGACCTTGGATACGACTACATTGGTATTGGAGGAATTGCTTCCAGGCGGACCCATGAGATTTACGATATTCTCTGCGCGGTTCGAGAAGCGATACCAGATGACGTTCGAGTCCATTTGTTCGGGTTCAACCGGGTAGATCAGATCCATGGGTTTCAAGGAATAGGTATCAGTTCGATTGATAGTACCGCTCCTTTGCTGAAGTCATTTAAGGACGACGAGTTTAATTATTTCCATCCCAGTAAGCGTCATTATCTCGGAGTCCGTGTTCCGCCCTTAGTCGAGACCTCAGTAAAGAATCGGATTCGGAGCGGCCAGATCGACGGTGACCGTGCGAGAATTCTTGAAGAGGCCTCGCTTCGCAGTTTGCGCGCTTATGCTCGGCGGGAAAGTGATGTAGACGAGACCGTGGAAACCGTCGTGGAATACGAGAGTTACGTGACCACATCATCTCCTGACCGCGATGCCTATCGGCGAGTTCTGGAAGATCGGTATTGGGAGGAATGCGAGTGCCCCATCTGTCGAGAAATTGGAATTGAGGTGATCATCTACCGGGGGCTTAATCGGAATAAGCGGCGCGGGTTTCATAATCTTCACGTTTTTTACGAACGCATCAAAAAAGCCCGAGAAATGAAATCACTAGAATTGCCCTGCATCCGAATACAACAAAGTAAAGATCGCCATATTTTTTCTTTTGCTGCCAACGGCAAAGAGATTTCGAAGTTCGCGTCAGTCTCACGAATCGGGAGAGCAGAAGATGGAGCTTTGAGCGGCTACCAGCGCCCGGAGATCCAAGGCCATATTTCTGAAATTCAATCATATTTCGAGAAGCAACATGCAATTCTTCCCAATGCACTTGTGGTAGCGTTTGCTGAAGAACTTGAGTTCGAACCTGCACAACCAGTTTCTGGAAGGACAGCGGTGGGCGTTCTAAGGGTGCCGATTGGTGCTGGCTCAAAAATTGGCTGGGTAGTCGACGGCCAGCAGCGACTTGCAGCTCTACGGCAGATGAAGAGGTCTGATGACTTTTGGGTCCCCGTAATTGGATTAGTATCTGAGGGAGTGGATGACGAGAGAGAGCAGTTCGTGCTGGTGAATAACTCGCGCCCGTTGCCGAAGAGTCTTGTCTACGAGCTGTATCCATCTTTGGGGGACTCTATACCTCCCAAGATGAAGAAACGTCAGCGGGCTTATCGGATGCTGGAGATTTTAGCTACGAACCCTAATTCTCCGTTTTACAATCGAATCCGTATGACAACGGCCCGGCATCTTACTACTGCAAACATCAAAGATCTTTCAGTTCTTAAGATGATCGAAAACAGCATGGACAACGGGGTGCTTGCTCGCTATCCGGAGGGATTGAAGCGGCCCACTACTGTGTTGAAGAACTATTGGAGTGCCGTTGCTCGAGTTTTTCCTGAAGCGTGGGATTTTCCTCCAAGGAAAAGTCGACTCACTCATGGCGCTGGAATTGTGAGTATGGGCTACATCATGGATACCATTGCCTTCCGACTTGCTGAAGAGTGGGAAAGCGTTCCCCAACATGCTTTTGAACGAGAGCTTAAGAAGTTCGCTCAGAACCTTCCCTGGACGGGAGGTGTTTGGGAACTTTCCCGAGAGATTCGGCTGCCGTGGAACGAGATCCAGAACACTTCGCGCCACATTGATATACTGACAAACTATCTAGTGCGGCAGTATCGAGAGGTTCTTGCGCCAAAAGCCGAAGCGAAGGGATAAGCGACTCTCCATGAAAATCATTACCTGGAATCTCGCACACCAAGTTCGTAAGAAGGCTATCCCGGACTATTTTGTCGATGTGATAAGACACCTCGAAATCTGTCCCGAGGCCGGCCTCTCGGCAACCTTCGTCCGCAATTTTATGCAACTTGGGCACATATTGCTATACTTAGTTCAGCTACGAACCAACAATCTGTCGCAGGAAGAGATTCAGAACGAGAGGGATACTCAAATGATCAATCTGAGTCCCATTCGGTAAGGGATGGAGAAGGCGGAGTTGCAGGGCCATGGAACCTTGCCGAATGAAGAGTAGTGCCAGTAGTCAAAGAATGAAAGATCTGGATCCATACTTGGAGTCGCTTTACCACCTCAACGTTGGAGTGGTTGGTCAGGGTAGTGAGCAGCACGAACGCCCTCACAAGCCTCTTATGCTTCTTACGGTTGCAGACCTGATTGAGGAAGGAGAGATCAGTGAGAACCGGATCAAATGGGCTCCTGCACTGCGAAACAGATTCAGTGAGTTGTTCGAACTGGTCCGCAAAGGAAATGACCAGTCCACCCCGCAGAATCCATTCTTTTATCTTCGTTCGGAACCATTCTGGCATCACCTGGCGATACCCGGAAAAGAGGAGGTCGTTGCGAACCTTTCCAGCCCCCCGTCTATTGGCGAACTTAAACATGGACTGATTGACGGAGTTCTCGATGAGGAATTATTTCAGTTGCTCAAAACAGAGGAAGGTAGAAACGAGTTCAGGGAGATCATCGTGGCCAGATACTTCCCTGAGAAGCGAGAGGAGCTTCTCAACCTTAAGAGCAAGTCAGCGCTGATCGCGGCTCCGGATAATCCGGTCCGCAGCTCCGCCTTTCGTCGCCTCATTCTAGAAACATACGACTACCAGTGCGCAGCATGTGGTCTGCGGATTCGGCTCCCCAACGACTTCACCGTAGTGGATGCCGCGCACATGATTCCGTTTTCCGTCGGGCACAACGATCATCCGACCAACGGCCTGGCCCTGTGCAAAAACCATCACTGGGCCTTCGACCGGTTTTTGATCACCCCGACTGAAAAGGGTATCTGGAAAGTATCGTCCCAGATCGAACCACGCCGTTCGCCGGGTGAGGCAGAGCTGGCGGAACTCGACGGTGAGAGGCTTCTGCCTCCTCGGGAAGAGGCGTATCTTCCGAGTTCGGAGGCAGTCCTGTGGCGGGAGTCAAAGTTGCTCCGTGATCCCGCGTAGGTGAATCTGTTTCGACCTTTACTCTGGATATTCACGGGTAGCTTTTCAGCTTCAGGGGAGGGTCATTTTCGAGTGCTTGTCCGACTGCGGGTGCCAAATATCTCTCCGACACTGTCAGGCCGTTGTCAGCAGGAGTCAGCTTCGTCAGTCGTGTCAGGAGCCCTTTTCAGCTCTTTCTACGGATCAAGGAAGTTTGGGTGCGAAAAACACAGTCGAACAGCAGGGGTGTATCTTCCCGACCCCCAGGTAGAATCAAGCCTCCTGCCGGATCAGATGACGAAAGAGCGCTGCGAATTTACTGCTCGTAGCAGGGCTCAATCTGATTCCCGGTCCTTCGCGCTTTTCTTGCCAGTGACGCGTTCCCACTGGCTTTCCACAGCCGGGAACTCATCGCTCGCATACAATCCCGCCACGAAGTCTTTATAGGACACCGCTGTGATCGTGCTGCTCTCCTCACGGATCAGATTCAGTTCGGTGAGAGCATCAACAACCGCGTCACGGTCGCGTTTGTTCCGGAGAAGGTTCTTGAGAATGGCTGTCTTTGTGACCGGACCTTCACGGCGCAGTTTTCGTAGTAGGCGTGCTGCCTTTTTTCTTATGTCTTCTCGTTCCTCCCCGGGTATAAGGCCCACGCCGAACCAGATGTGGCTGGCCATGCCGATGACGAGCCCGCGCAAGGTGTGATGGTAGAGGTCATGCAGGAGAGCGAGTGTCTTGTCATCCGTGATCGTCCGATCCAACGCAACGCCTACAATTCGCTTACAAACCTCTTCCAACTGGTGGATGGCCTGCAAGGTGGGAAACAGGGCCGGCATGGGAAACACGTTAAGACGTTTGCGAAGAGCGATGTGATATCGGCGGATCCAGTCAGATTCTGGCAGTCGCAGGGCAGCTTCGACGTGTGGTAGTCTTTCACTCTGCCAGATACTCGCGAAACATCGCAACGGATTGAGAGAGTTCCCCTCAAGAGGAGAATCAGCGCTGTGAGGCAGCACAAAGAAGGGCATGCCGGAAGACAATATCATTCCAGCTAGTTTGGAGGCCCAGAGTTCAGAGGAGAGAGCTCCGGAGATCGAGATCTTTTTAGCTGTAGGAAACAGACTAGCGCCCACCCCCCGCGGAAAGACAATCTTCTCCGGTTCTTTGAGAAGGTCATGAACAAAACTGAGCCGATCCTCATCGTCATTGAGTCGCAGGATCAGTTGCTCATCCGTATCGGTCAGCAGGCCGTAGTGGGGATGCCAAGCTTTGCTGTAGCTGCGGCTGCGACCGTATCCATGAGCAGTCTTCTGCGCCGCCCGAAACTTATGCTCAGCTGCTTCAGCCTCCATTTGTCTGTTGATGTCGTCAGGCGGGATCTGCTCGCCGAGACTATGACGTTTTCGCAAAGCGTTTTCCATCGCTTTGGGGGCGAGGTTGATTGGCTGATGCATGAACGCGCCCTCAGTTTGGACCCGGGGTTTGTTGCAAATCTCGTTGTGAATCAATGTTCTGATGAAATCGTCAATCGGATCCGATCCACCGCCTCCAGGGCGAAGTAGGAGCAGTGAGGGGGGCTGGGGAGTGAGTGCCTGCCCGGCTAGTTGCCACAGGCTGAGAACGAGAGCGGTAGTCGCCGCCGTTCGGGTCGATGGGTCGGGAGAGCAGCCATGGATGAAATCAGCCAACACCTCAATCATCGGGCGGTCGAGTTCTTTCAACTTGGACGGTAAGGAAAAGGAATGCTGGGGAGAGAACGGATTTACGTGGATCGTGCTCATGCCTTGAGAAAGAGTGTTTCGATATCGGCTTCAAGGATGGGGCTCTTGGCCAGTTGTTCCCAGTCGCCGTCGACTCGGTGAATCAGGCCAGCGGGCTCTAGGATTGAGAGCACTTCCTCACAGCGAGCGGCAGTGATGGAGAGAGCTCGACAAATATCTCTCTTCGAGAATCTGCCGGCGTTGAGTTTCCAGAGAACTCGCTGTGCCAGTTGTCTTTTTTGTTCCCGCTCTGCGGTCTTCATCATCGCAACTCGGGCATTAGCCATGTGTTCGATGACCCACCTTGCAAGCGCCTCCACACCCTCGGGAGTGACTGGTAGCCGTTTGCAGTGGGGCGCATTGGACAGCTCAATCAGACCGAAGGCCAGGGTGGCTAGCAAGTAACGTGCTGTCCCGGTGATACCCGGGAGCCGGTTTTCCTGTTTCTTGAGATAAGCGATCCATCGGATCTGGACAGGAGCGAGATCGAAAGGGCGCACAACAGTTCCCGCCTTGTGGTTGTTCAATCGATTGGCGAGGACAGCGGTGAGCGCCTCACCGAATCGGCCGCTTGTGTCTGACACGTGGAGCTTTCCGGGCTCAGGAGCGTTTTCAACCGCATCTGGGCCTCGCGTGCCATCGACCAGCCAGATCATACGCCCCAGCCAAGCCGCTTTTTCATCGGCCTGAGATGAGATCCGTGCGAGAACGTCGCCCGGGTCCGTTACGATCAGGTTTGCTACGAATGTCTCGCCGAATTCGCCAGCAGGGTAGGGACCGTTCAGCAGGGTATCGCAAATCGTGGCGTAGGAACTCGCCTCTGTCGCGTCTTTTAAACTCAGACACACAAGAGGTCTATTGCCATGCAGCCTGTTGAGTTTTTTATCGAGGTCTCTGGATCCTTTTGCCGTCACCAGTATTTTGGGCCGGGCCGCCAAGTCATCGATACGAGGATTCGGAGGGTAACTCAGCACCTCCGCCCATTCACCCAACGGATCAGAATAAAGCAGGGAATCCTCCTGTTCGAGATGAAAGAGAGCGTTCTCCGACGCGTTGACACCGGGACCGGAAGGAAACTCGAACCTTTTCTGACCTTGCTTCTTGGCCTCCTTATACTTGTCTTGGAACAGTCGTGCAATCTGAGCGTTCAGGTTGTTCTGCCGGATCGCCACCTCGCCGATAGTTTCTGAGACGAAACTCGAACTCAGCCCTCCACTCACGAGCATGCTGCAACCAGCTTTCAAGCGGTTGAGGTCCGGAGGTTCAATGCCGCACCCGGTGCGAGACAGGTTGGACAGCATTATCGCCTTTGCGACGAGCAAGTTGGTCCCTGCATTGATGTCGCCCTCACCGAGCCAAGTGGCATTGAAGGACGTGAGGAGTTCGGCGAGGGGTGGGTTTGAATTATTGTATGTGCTCATGAAAGAATGGTTGTAGGCATTTGAGGTGTTATAGCGTTCGCTGAGTTGGAAATTATTGGGCTCGGAAAAGTTGGGAGAGCTTCCGCCGTCCCGCCGTCCCGCCGTGCTGGTGAATATTCTAATTTTCCTACAGCGGCGATATCGTGCTGTAGGTTCTCTAAGTTTTACTGCTGCACGGCGGGACGGCGGGATTCACCTTCGTCAGTTGAATTGAAGACGTAGACTTTTTGGTCCTCGTATCCTCTTCCTGCCACGTGTATGGACCGGATATCCCGCGAAACCGAGATGCCATCGACGACCACGGGCCGCTCCTCGCTTTCTCGAAACACCCTTCCAAGGAGCTTTCCCGCACGTTGATGGGGTTCCTCACGACTCAATGAATTGCCCGGAAAATCGATCCCGGCATCCTCAGCGATACTGACGAGTTGGCTGGTGATAAACTCCTGCCCAAGAAGGCCGCTAGCACGCGCTGCCAATGCGACTTCACGGAGCCATTGTAGGGCAGGGTTGGCTGTCCGCGCTTGTTCTTCGCGATGACCGTCCAGAAGGGGTGCGAGTTTAAAAATTTCCTGAACGATCCAGTCCAGAGACTGACACCATGCACGAAAATCGTGACGGGTCTCGGGTGTCTTCGGGGTTCCTTTGCGAGCCCACTCACGAATGATGGCGAAGACTGCGCCAAGATAAAATGGTTGTTGCGCAGCCACATGAGACAGCAGGCTACCTTCGTCATACTCCTTGAAATTATAGTTCGCATCCCGTTTCCTGATCCGGGTAATGATTGACCGGTTGGCTATATCCCGCGTGAACTCTGCTCCATTTGTAGAAAGCTGCCAGTTGAACGGGCGAGTGTCTACATCGGCACTGACGCGTAGTGCTCGGCACGAGACTCGGCCGGCCCCTCGAATCGCCTGTTCCAGGATAGTTGAGTCAAGCTTCCCACGAAAATTGTCGAGCATGATAAATGGTCTCCCTTTGATTAGGGCGGCTGAAATGGTCTCGTCGAGACTGCCTACACCACCGCGAGGGGACGTGATAGAGACCGGTGATTCGTTGTAAATCTGACAGACCAGATTTTGACGATAGGTCTTTCCTGATTGGCTGCGATCCGCCTCTGCAACATCCATTGGGAAGTCTTCTTTGACCCAGTCTCCCATTTTAAGCGCGGGACTCAGAATACTCGCAACAGCACGGCTCTTATCAGCGAGCGTCACAAAGTCAAAATCATCCAATAGCCTCAAAAGGGCTTCGATCGCCGCCTCCAGAGGTATTTCTGGAGGTGTTGAACCTTGTGTGATGTAGGTGCCTCCAGCGTGCGGATCGTACCCGCATTCGATGACTTTTCCTTCTTTTGTAAGAATTGGACACGCGGCCAACTGACGCACTGGACTCAGTTTTTCTAAAGCGGGATCTGCCAGCAATAGAATTTCAGATGTTTTGATTGGCATCCTGGCGCTTCGCCAGATGAATTTGCCTTTCTCATCGCCGCCTCTCGACTCCTGCCACTCCCGGCGCGCCACTCGGTGACCGAAGCGTTCGAGTAGACTGCAAAAGCGCTTTGCTGATACCGGGGCTAAAAACGCGGGTTCGTCCTTGCCGGAAACTACTTCATGCACCGATCTCCCACGGACGAACAACTGGTGAAATGGGGCGATGGTACTGAATATCTTTTCTCCTGATATCCGATAGTCAATTTCACCTGTGGGAATTGGGAACACATCTTCCGGGATTTTGATCTCAGTCGAATCCTTATTTCGCGCAGAATACTCGTATCCATTCTCACGTGCGAAATGCACGAGGGTCCCGGGACCAATCTCACTCAATCTGGATTTGTATTTTTCGGAATATTCTCCTTCCGATTCCTCTGGACTCCATTCTTTCAGAAGCTTCGTTCCCAACTCCTCGTCCCCAGTTGCTGCCCAGACGGCAGACGAGATTCTGATCCACGTTTCGTAGTCGGGGCGGGGCGGAATACAACCCAACATCTCTTTGATCTCATCAATCGAGAGATCGGAAGCCTTTATTCCCTTGTCCTTTCTCGCCAAATCTGGAGAGCCGGAAATAGCGGAGGCGTTTCGTGCGTTCGATAACGTCTCGTTTTCATCGGTGATGAATGGGATGACGAGCGCAGGATAGGCGTTGATGTGTGCTTCAGGATCATAGCTTACATAGCAGAGCCTCACTGGGTCTTTCGTGCTGGGGTCGAGGACCAAGTCATATTTCAGACGAAAGTATGATTCCGCAGCCCAAAATGCGTTTTTGTGTTCCTCCTGAGAGTTGCAGATGGGAATGTGAATAATTGTTTTTACCCCACCTTTAGCACTGAAAAAAGCGGCTTGGACATGTGGGTCGCCAGAAAGCACTTCCTTGACGTCATTCGCCCTCCTGGGTTGGAAATCTTTGGTGTCGAAATCCCCTTGCAAATAACCACTGTGTCGAAATCGCCTATCATTGAAAGCACTGGCCCTCGCTCCTTCAGTGACCAGGCCCGAGATGCTTACTGCTGGAAGCGATCCCTTGATTCTGTCAGCGCCCTCATCGTCACCTCGCGCCACACATTCACGAATTCGTTCGATAAGTTTGCGATACTTTCCGTGCCTCGTATCAAGTGCAAAACGGAGAATAGAAGTGACTCCGGAGGGGATTCGCTCTCGGTTATGGCTGAAGACGGAGATCTTGGCTTCCTGAGGGTTTGCTGTTTCACAAGACTCAGGCCTCTCCAACTGGGGGGTATTGTCAGGTAGACCTCGTCCGTCCTTGAGTGAATTAGAAACGCTCATTCGGCAGTTCCTCCTTTGGTTTCAGTGGAATCCAAATTTCCAGCGGCTCCACCCCGGATATTGTCGACGCTACCTTTCCCGATACCCTCTTCGATGAACGTATCAAGAGAGCCTCGCTGAATCAGACGCCTTCCTCGTCTGCGGCCAGGGCGGAGAACAGTGGAACTGACTATGCAGTCTTCCTTGATTAGTTCGTAAAGGAGCGCTATACTCAGGCCGGAATAACGAGCGGCTTCCGATACCGTGAACCAGGCTGGTGGGTGTGTGTTGTCTTCTGTTATCTTGGACATGTGCCCAAGTTCGATCCAAATCAAAATGGCGGAAGTGTGATTAGGTCGGAGACCTAAACCCACCCCTGAGATTGCGCGACAGGGGACCAGTATTTTTCCCAATCTCCTTCTTCTGGGATCCAATCGAACCCAAGAGTTTTTCGGATTGTGCGAACTTGCTCCTTACTCATCTTTGGGCCGTTGGCGTCGTTGAGGAGGGACCTCACTTTTGAGATATAAGGAACACCCCCACTGACAATGGCGGCTCTTTTGATCGCCCAAAGCACTCGTGCGTGGCAAGAGTCCCCTTGTCCATTGTCGCCATCGGACGCCTCATTTGGGTTATATTCCTCTCGAAGTTGAGCCAGTTTTTTGATCAGTCGAGATGCACCAGATTCCCAAGCATCTAGATACCGACGAGAATCGAGAGACCTCGACTTGCCCATATCAAAACGCCACTGATCGCCCCATTTCTCGAGTTCATCAATATATTCACTTTTGGGATCAGTCGGAAGATATGGGTAAGAAGCTACTAAAAACGGTAGAACCAAAGGAGGTTCCGGCAGGTAGAGATCCAAGTCGTCTTTCAGAAATCCCTGTCCTTTGCCCACTCCGCTTCCATCTCGATCACTCAAGTCTGTGCGAACTGATTCCCAAGTATCTATAGCCTTTATCCAGTCACCTTCTCTCATTGTTTGAAGAGCTGTGAGGAGAAGCACGTGAGGCACGGGCTCACCAAAATCATTCGTCAACGGGATTTGATTTTTATCAGACTTCCGTTTGCCATTTAGCAACATTTTGTAAGCAGAGAAGTGTTCAGAATAAATCTCAGCACTCGGTAATTCTTCCTCCTCATTGAATCTCCAAACAGTGTGTCCTAACTGGACCCGACCAGGTTCGCTCATCGCATGAGCTGTAACTTCCGATCCTCGAATCCGTGCAATGCATTTGGGACCTACGTGAGTTTTGTGAGGATGCACAAGATCTTGCGTAACCTGATCATTGTCCTCGTCCTGAGAATGTTTGGGCATGGGTTTTCCGTCCTTCAAAAATCGGTCTCAAGATTCGGAAGTTCCCTAACTGCTCTCCGCAAGCTCTCATCGTGATGGGTGTAGAGGTCATGCATCCCGGCAGATTTGTGTCCCGTGAGCTTTCGCCTCACATCGCTCGGTACATCAGCTTCGGCTAACCAACTGGTGAAACTGTGCCGAAGACAATGGAACGAGCGACTTGCTTTGATCCCTCCGGGTAGCGTGACTTCCCTCGCCACGCCAGCTTTGTTCATCAGCCGTGTAAAGTTCGTACTATGCGTCGACGTTGTCTTTTTGCTCAACTCCGGGAAGAATCTTCCCTTGCGATCTCCAATCCATCCAATCACCGGAGGGGTCAGGGGAATCCGTATCGTCGATCTGGATCGCTTTGACTTTATTGGTCGAATCACAATGTCATCGCCTTCAATGTTGTCCGTTTTAAGCGACAAAACGTCGCCCATCCGCAATCCGGTGTGAGCAGCCATCAGTATCAGTCCTCGCCATTCGTCATTGTAGGCTTCGCGAATTAGCTTAACCACTTCCTCGGCAGTGAAAGGGGCTCGCTCGGTACTGTCAGTGGTTGGCAAAGGACGCACTGTTTTTGCCGCATTGGTCGTGATGAAGCCCTCCCCGCAGGCTGCCTCCAATGCCCTGCGGAACGCACGGAGATCCATGTTCGCGGTTGCTGCTTTGACCTTTTCCCCAATCTTGCCGAGTGCAGTTCTAACATCGGCAGTCGTGAGTTCTGTAAGGGGGGCGTTGGATTTAATTTTGCCCAATGCTTTCGTCATTCGGCGTCTCGCGTCCGAGTAGGTGCGAATCGAAGAGTCGGAGACATGAGGACGCTGAGCCTCGACCCACTCGCCGAGCCATTCATCGACGGAAACTTCTCGAAAGTCTGGAATGGCGTAGGAACGGAGCCTGCGAAGCAACTCCTCGGAACGGGCGAGGGTAAGATCTCCGGTGTTGGCCTCTCGGACCGCGGTCTCCAGGATGGCGGCATAGGCCCGGGGGAGGTCGCTGGCTTTCCGGCGCAGTTCAAGAGCCTCGGATTCAAAGCGCGCCGCTTCCCGCTGAGCATCTCGCTTCCGGGACATCCCGGTGTTCCTGCTCGTGCGTTTCCCGTGTTCGTTGACGAACTTGGCGTAATACACGCCGTTGCGCTGATAAACCGTGGCCAAAGCGTGGTAAGATAGCCTCTAAGTGTTTCCAAGTAAACCTGAGTGGCCGATTTCTAGCGTCTTCTTGAAAACGAGGCGATATTGACGCCGAAGATTCCTCTTCCGTCAGCACCTGGTGGGCGACGACTAGCGGGGCAAAAGTGAATTTTTGACCTCTTTGATTTTTCCCCTCACTACGGCAGCGATTTCGTTTTCACCGATAGAAACAAGTCTTTTCTCGAAGTCTTCCGCTAACTCAATCTCTTGTTCTTTCAAAACGGGAACTGTTGAGAAGTTCAGTCCCTCTGCAGTTGACATGAGCAATCCTTTGTAGCCTGAAGCATCGCCAATAGCCTCAAGAACCTTGGTCAGCGTTATAGCAACGGGGGCTACTGATACTGCTGGGGCAGCCTCAATACTAATCTGTTCCCTCAAGCAGGACTCAGCCTCGGTCTTCGCTTCTTCAAACTTCTGCTGCCAAATTAAACTATTTACCAATATGCTGGTATAGATAGCGGCTTGAGCTTTGTAGTCTCTTTCAGGAGATTTGTAGTAGTTCCTTATAAGTCTTGAGAATTTTTCAAATTGAGGAAAGTCTTGTTTGGATTGAAAGATTGGCAACAGCCATTGCACTGTCTGTATCGTAGTGGAGTCGATGCCTTTAGAGTCTAAATCAATCAGAGATAATGCATTTTGAGTTGCTTCACTAGATTTCTTCTGGTCGCCAACCGAGAGATAATAGAAAGCGCAGTTTGCAAAAAAAATTGAAGTCTCCTTCCTCTCGGAGGAGAGCTGCCCGGAGAGTTGATTGATCGTTCCTTCGGTATCGAAGGAACGGAGAATACTGGGATTCATTCGTGCAGCGGCCATCAAAATGTCATTAAACCATAGCAGTCTCAATTGGAGACGTTCGGCTTCGTTCAGTGAGATATCGTTTTCAAGGTTTTTGAAACTCTTGTGTGCTTGTCCAATATTTCCTGAACTCGCAGCGTCTATTAGTGACCGCAAGTGTATGATAGTCTCCTGTGAAAAACCTGAATTGGTCCCTTCCGCATCGATGAATTCGTTCAAATTGGATTGGACAATCTCTAGATTGCCACTTTTAAAGAATTGGCTTGCGAGCGAATGGGACTCATGGAATCGGAAACGACCCTTTTCGGTCGCATACCTTTCGGGATTAAGCTCCTTCGCCTCTTTGAGAAGAATTTCTGCTTGTGAGTGGTTTTCGATTTCTCTGAAAAACGCAGAGGATGACAAAATTATATCATATCTTATTGGGCTCTTCTCATTCAGATTGCGCTTTGCATCCTGCACCAAAAAAAAGAAGGCTTCGGAGCCTGCAGGTTTTCCCTCCCCCTTCCAGATCAATTCAGCCTCTCGCTGCCGCAAATTGAAGTAGTTAGTAGAGGTTTTGCTTGAGGTTTCCTCTTGGATCGAAAGCGCCTCTTGAATCTTCGACAGTGCGTTCTTATGTTTTCCATTTCGAATTGCAATTTCGGATAAGCATTTCAAAGGACCCATCAAGGCGGGAGTCTTCGGGCCAAAATCATTTTTCAACTGCAAGTAAGCGTTTTCGCATATTTCCTCAGTCCTTTTGAGGAGTTCAGGAGATGTCGAGTCCAGCTCGGAATGCCGATACACTTCCGCCTTCCGATACTGAAGTAAAACTGCCCGGGCAGAGGGAACCGTAAAGCCTTCCGTTGCGAGCGATATCGCCACATCCAAGTCCGCCAGGCTTTCGAGATATTCTCCCAGAGCCATTCTTGAGTTTGATAACCCCTCAAGAGCGCTGATTCTCATGAGTGTCGAATAGTTCAGGCCCGGCTGTCCACCGCGTGAATTGAGCCGTGCTTCAAGACTTGAAAAGGTTTCCTTCGCCTCTTCAAAATGTTCTTGTATGAGGGCTAGATTTCCCTTTGCGTACTGTTGGCGGTCGGCAAAAAGTTCGGCTAGCGATTCGCTTTCCGACTCATCTACTGAATTCACTTTGGCTAAAGCGAGTTCTGCCTTATCGGTCTCACCTAAATCGATTAAGGTCTGGATATGGTCAAAAAAGGCATGGACATGGAGAGACTTAGAAAATGAGAATGTAGGCGAACTGATAATGGAGCTAAAATTGCCTTTCGCTTCTTCGAGTTTACCTAAGTTCAGCCTTGCCTTTCCGAGGAGGAATTGCGCTTCAATCTGAGAGCTCTCTTCCAGGTATGAGTGCGCAATCTGGGAAGCTCCGATAAACGCATTAAGCGCGTGTTTGTATTCTTCGCTTATGAGAAATAGCTGTCCTGAAACTAGGAATCGAGAATAGGCCTCGGTTGCTGGTACCTTTTCTTCTTCAGTATCGTCTGGGGTAGAAATACTTTCGTTGGGTGGGCCCTCATTCACAGCAGGGAGACGCTTCGTCAACATTTGGGCTCTCGTGAAAGCTTTCTCAGCATGTGACCTTATCTCGCTCCGGAAATCGATTATTGTCATTCCTTCCCTTTCGGCAAGCATGTTTAAAAGGTCGCTAATTCCTTCAGGCGAGGTCGGTGTTTCAATGATGGGCGGAAGTTCTAAGGGAGGTTCCCAATCTTGAATACGTTTCAAAGTGGCGCCTGCGACAAAAACTCCACAGAGTGCGACGATTAGGGTAGCCGCGGTGATTGGCCCGATGCGCGATACCGCTAGCCATGTCCGCTCGGTGATTCCGCGGACCCCTTGTATCTCATTTTGAAGAATTTTTTTATTCTCTTTATTTTCGCGAGCGAGGTTGCTGACAAGCGAAGTCACCTGAGACACGGCTTGATCGACATCTCTACGATCCGAACCTGATAGTATTCGCGCTAGGAATTTGCCAACCCTTCTCGACGTGGGAGAAGAAGCAGTCTTCCAAAAACCTTCCTGCGACGCAATGAAATCTCTCTGGGAATCCTTCACCTCCGCCGTGGATTTTTTGGAATCTACAACTTCGATCAAATATCCTGTAGCGAAAAGTTCAAACGCTTTCACGACATCTGGATCGTCTTCACCTTGATGGTTAAGGCAAAGAGCAATTTTTTCATTGAGGTTAGAATAGATCGAAGTTGCAAGATTCTTCTGGATTGTTAAGAGGCTCCTCTTGAGCTTTGGATTCTTATAGAAAGTGGCCAAAAACAGTCGACGCCACCATGATGTGCGGAGAGTATTTCCTTCAAGCAGCAGGTATTTGGTGAATCTGGTCCAATCTTCGAGCGATTTCGTCTTGGGAAAGCTTTCATCTAATCTCGCCGCTGCAAAAACCTCAAGGATGTCCTCAGTTTGGACGAAATCTTTTCCTTCTATTTTCTTGTTCCTAGCGAAGTCGCAAAAGACACTTTCGATTTTACGATCGGAGAGGCCGAGAGCCATTTTGGTTGCCAATGATCCTTTTCTGCGTTCGTCTCGGACAATCCATGCAATCCCTTTGCCGAACATGCGATACAGGGGGTCAGAGAAGTACTCGTCGGAGGGATGGGGCCTATTTCTTTTTGCTGCTCGAACTGAGAGGATATGGTCTGCAGCCGCGGCAAGTGCACCGCATACAGCGACGATAACGCCCGCGACCCAAAGATTTGCGGTAAAGTAGTCGGTTGCGAACGTCGACAGAGCTGTGGAGCACCCAATAAATGCAATTAGCAATGGACGTTCAGTTTTCGGAATAAGGGTTTGTTGAAAAAGCTTCACGAAGAATACTTTTGCGGAAATGGGACTAGGCCGCAATTACAAAACATATCCCTGCGTGTAATGGCGATTGTTTCCACCAGTTGCCAGCTGCTCCTTCACCACGCATCGTCCGGGTTGGAAGGGGAGTGTAATACTTGTATTTTCGGCGTAGATTGCGCAATCGAGCCATAGGTCCATCGGGTCGTAGAAGCGCAGATTCAGACTTAAAGTGTAGACTCTAAGTATTTCCAAGTTAACACATGCACAGATCGAATCCCTTAAGTGTCAAAGGGTTAGGGAGTTATACGGAATAGGTCGTTGGTTCGAATCCAACCGGAGGAGCCATTTTTCGGGTCTCCGGGTCTCCACCAAAGATTGGGGACAGTTCTATTTTTAACCGCATTCGGCGATGAC
>CAJXQE010000069.1 GCA_913058215.1 uncultured Verrucomicrobiales bacterium | reverse complement strand
GGCAGCGTCAGATGTGTATAAGAGACAGGATGTCCACAGAGGACCATCCGATGGAAAGCGTATCGCCGGCAAAAGCACCTGTGCTCAACGAGTTGAGAAAAATGACAAAGACAAGCCCTGCCAGGGAATGGAATTTCTGAAGCATCGTCAGGAGAAACTCAGTAACCCAGGGTTTCATCTGTTGCGTCGAGCATGTCGTCGAGCGTGTCCTCAAACAGATCAAATTTTACCTCCGTAACCAGTTCGTTCACTTTTTCCACATCGCGTTTCCGGATGGGGATTTCAATGGTCTCCGTCCCGAAAAATTCATACCATTCATTGGATTTCCCGTTGCGGAGACGGATGACCATTTCTCCTCCGCCGAAGATGAGGGCTTTTTTGAAATGAATCCTTGAGATTGATTTCTGGGGCAGGTCGACTGTCGGTGTTTTTTCGACCAGGAGCATCGCAATGTCGCCGTGAAAGTTTGCAGCAAAGCGAATCGCTTCAAATTCACGATCATAGAAGAGACATCCAGGACCGGCGCTCAATTTTCCGATGGACTGCTTGAGCTTGAAAGGAACGATGTTCATGGAAGCTGTTCTGCAGTTGAAAGGAAGAAAGAAATCTGGACCGGGAAATATTACCAGACATTCCAGAGTCAGGCGACACACATCGATTCTAAATCTTTGATCCCCCGGCTGAAAGAGGAAGATTCAAATCTTCTCTTTGTTTCAGACTGATCCCGGATTGCCTAATCGTTCGATGAAGTGGTGGTGTCAGGAATCGGTGGGGCTGTTATCGGTGGGGCTGTTATCGGTGGGGCTGTTATCGGTGGCGTACTGCCGAGCAGCAATTCTCGAAACCCTTCAACCCAGCTCTTCAGGCTGGTGTGGTTCGGATTGCTTTTGATCAATGCGAGCATGGATTGAGAGCCCTGTTTTTGTGAAAAGTTCAGGTAGATGTCGTTGGCTTTTTGCCAATGGAGTTGAGGCAGCTTCTCCGTTTCAAATTTGTTCAGTTCGTATTCATTGTCCTTACGAGTAATCAGAATCGTTCTCTTCTCGAGTTGAATGCGACGATCCCAGGCCGCACCAAGATTGTCGCGGGCTTCTGATCTCATATAGGGAAAGACTGACTTCTCGTAGACCCCTCCCAGACTTCCGGGTTCGAAACACCAATTCTCGATTTCGAGCGACTTGTTGAGTTTGTAAGCTTCAGCGAAAATAGTAGTCTTGACTGACTTGTTCAATGTCCTCATACCGTTGGAACCCAAGTCCTCCGTGTGGTTCACGATATTTGCGACGAAGGATTCCAGTTCGGGAATGATGAACTCTTTTTTCACGCCTTCAGCGGCTTTCATCGTTAGTACCAAATATTGAAGCTGCAATCGCATTGCCGCGATGTTTTCCTTCGTTTTGGTTCTTTTTTCATCTCTTTCCCGCCAGGCCCGAAAATCTGAAAATGAGGCATCTTTTGCGTCGAAATTCAAAACTTTGTGGCATTGAACGTAGAACTCGTAAGCCGCTTTCTCACTGGAGGATGCGGCTTCGAAGGCTTGGACCGCATTCGTTCGCAGGGAAACTCTTTTACCGCTGAGGACGTCTTCGATGTTCGTTAATTCCTGGAGGATCCCATTGATTTCCGGACGTGAAAGGGGATCGGCCGAAGCGGGTGTCAAAGTTAGCCCTCCTGTTAGAATAGAAGCGAGGCTGACGATTAATATGGGCTTGCGAATCATAGGCTGCAGGGCTCTAAAATGGATATCTCCACAGGGTGTGTTTGTTACAGAGCAATGGTAAACGAGATCATTCAGCGTATTGCGATTTCTATTCCGATCGAGATCAAGTTTGATTGATTTTCTTCGGATCCCAACAGGCGGAGCTCAGACAAGTACAAGAAAAGAGGGTTGAATCGATGACCCAACCCTCTTCAATCGTTTAGATTTTTTCCAGGAATAATCAGCCGGCGTGTTCGTCGCGGACTTTGATCATGGCGGCAAGAATGGAGTTCCAGGTTTCGGGTGTCTCAAGGACAGCGTTCGGGAACATGCAACCATCCCAGCAAATGTGCTCGATCCCGCGGGACTCCGCATCTTTGAGCCAGTATTGAGAACAACGGGTAATATCGAGTTTTCCTTTCGGATCGTCGGCCTGGCAGTGCTTGCCAGTTTTATCGTGACTGCCGGCTCCATGAACCGTTCCGTCGTTTTGAGCAACGTGGAAATCGATCGTCCACGGACGCAGCTTGTCCGTCATTTCTTCATATGCGGCGTAGAATTCCTCGTCGCTGTAGTTTTCCCCGAGCAAGGCATGATCTGGAGCGTTGTATCCCATCAGGTAAAGGTAGGTGTGGGCGAGATCTGCCTGGAAGCCGAGAGTTTCGGGCATTCCGACTTCCTCGAGAAGGTCGAGCATGTCTTTCCAGCTGTGCATTCCGGCCCAGCAGATTTCACCCTCGGCAGCGAGGCGCTCACCGTGGTCTGCTGCGATTTTGGCCGCTTCCCGAAAGGTGTTGGCAATCTTTTTGGTGTTGGCGACTGGATCCTCTTTCCACTTTTCGACACCGAATTCAGCAGAATCGATCCGGATGACACCACGCTTGCGGACGCCGTGATCATTGAACACACCGGCAATGCGGCAACCGACTTTTACAGCGTCGAGAAATTTCCCAGTGGATTCTTCGTCACCCATGGCCGAGTCACCGACGGTTCCGGGCCAGACGGGTGCAACGAGTGAGCCGACATCAAATCCGTATCCGGCAATTTTGTCGGCGATGCAGCGGAGATCATCATCGCTCGCTTCCGGGTCAGTGTGAGGATGAAACAGAAAGTAATCAATTCCTTCAAATTTCTCTCCGCCCACTTCGGCGGCGGCTGTCAGTTCGAGCATGCGATCGAGACTGATTGGTGGTTCCTGGCCTTCATCGTCTCCTTTTCCGACGAGTCCGGGCCACATTGCGTTGTGAAGTTTCAGTTTAGACATGGTTTTTCAGTTAGAATTGGTAATGATTGGAGTTGTTCGGGAAGAATACAACTCTGGGGGACGAGGGCAAGATGGAATCGACGAATTGGGCAGGGTTCTACTATTTGACGAAAGCCCTTCGATCGCGGACCTTCCGCACTCTTATTAGAGCAGTAGATTCAAACATGAAGATTTCGACAATTCTTTTCTCCGCTTTTTTAGCAGGAAGCATGGCAACTCTCAGCGTTCAGGCCGGGACTCAGGTGGTCTTTGAAACGACCAAAGGAAATTTCACCGTGGAAGTAAACGAGGAGAAGGCGCCCGTCACGGCTGCAAATTTTCTCAAATACGTGGACGAAGGCCACTTCAATGGAGTGGTATTTCATCGAGTGATTAAGGACTATATGATTCAGACCGGCGGCTTTGAGTTGAAAGATGACGGAGTGATTGAGCAGAAAAAATCGAACGGGCCCATTAAGAACGAGGCGAATAATGGTTTGAAAAATGATAAGGGAACTCTGGCAATGGCCCGGACCGGTGATCCCCACAGCGCGTCTAATCAGTTTTTTATCAACCACGGTGATGAGAATGGTTTCCTTAATTACACTTCGGAGACGCAAAGCGGATGGGGCTATGCGGTTTTTGGAAAAATAGTCGAAGGAATGGACGTTGTCGACGCGATCGCTGCAGTTAAAACGGGTAAGAAGACTTTGAATGCCAGAGCAGGGGATCAGGTCATGGCGCGACCGATGAATGATGTTCCTGTGGAGAATATCGTAATCAAGTCCGCTAAGCGCAAAAAAGCGGAGTAGTTCGAAAAGATTAATTTCCCTTCAAAACAGAATTTTATGAGTGAAACAAACAACGAACTGCCACGCGTCTTTTTTGAAGTGTCGGCGGGAGATGAAAAACTGGGTCGTATCGAATTTGAACTTCGTTCTGACGTAGTGCCGAGAACTGCCGAAAATTTCCGTGCGCTTTGCACCGGGGAAAAAGGCTTTGGCTACAAGGGCAGCACTTTTCACCGGGTGATTCCGGATTTCATGCTGCAGGGCGGTGATTTTACCAATCACGATGGTACTGGTGGCGAGTCCATCTATGGCAAGCGTTTCGAAGACGAAAACTTTGAGCTGAAACACGAAGGCGAGGGCATTCTTTCCATGGCCAATGCCGGTCCCGGCACAAATGGCTCCCAGTTCTTTGTCTGCACCGTGGAAACCGACTGGCTTAACGGAGCTCACGTAGTTTTCGGCAAAGTGGTCGAAGGCATGGACATTGTGAAGCAGATCGAAGGCTTCGGCAATCGCAGCGGACGGACGTCCAAGGTGATCAAGATCGACGATTGCGGCGAAGTGTAAGCTAAAACCGGTTAAATTTGAGGAAGGCTGCATCGGATTTTCGTCCCTTGCAGCCTTTTTTGATGGTATGGCGCATCAAGCTGTGAATAATGGGGATTTACGGTTCGTCACACGCTTGACGGTTGGGGTCTCCGAACCGATTATATTTTACCATCTATGAAAGCCGCTCTCAGTCTGTTTCTCTCAGCCGTTATTGGTCTCGTTTCCGCATTTGCCGGGGAAGGCTCTGTCGCTGTGTATATTGTAGATGAGTCACCTGAGCATGCCGGAATGGGCGGGCAGTGTACTCTTTTTGCTTCCACGATTAAGCCCGGGGAGAACAAACATTTATTGGCAATTGGGAAAGGGGATCCCGGAACGACGGCACTTCTGGTCGCCTATGATCGCGAGTCGGATCTTCTTTTTGACAACATTGCCCCCGTCCTCTCCAACCAGACAAAGGATTCTCCCCCTTTGAAGTTCCCCGCGCCGGACTCCGGTAAGAAGTTCGCCTATAACGGTAAGGGCGCTCCGGTTGATCTCTATTTTGTCATTTTTGACGAAGGTGATCCGCAGTTGGAAAAGTTCACCGAATACATGGGATGGATGAATGACTCTTTTGCAGAAGGGGACAGCGAGTCTGCAAACCTTCATGGCTTGGTCATGAAAAAACGGATCTCCAAGATGTTGCGGACCCGGATCTCGACCGAGTACATCGCAAGCTTTGGGGGGGATGAATCACAAAAGGCACCCACCTCGAAAGCTGCAGTGACACGGGGTGGTCCACTTAAGGTCACCGGATCAAACAAAGCACCCGCTGCGACTGCCGGTGTTAAGCGTGGTCTTAAAACTCTCGATAAGGAATGGAGTGAGGATGCCCGCAAGATTTCCGGTTCGCCGGGTGATCCGGGAATTCTCTTATTCCCCATCAATCAAAAGAAAGAAGATTGAGTCAGTCGCCCGACACGGAAAAGCAGGAGAGAGCTGGATCTTTCCGATTTACGAGGTCGATCTGGTCAGCTCCCTTGTTGGGATTTCTGTTCGTCGCGGTTCTGCGCCTGTTTTTTACGGATACGATCGACCGTCTCGAGTTCTCATGGTACGACGAGGCTTTGCAGCTTCGCGAAGAGAAAGGGTTTTATCGTCCTCTCGATGACAGAATTAAATTTGTGGAGTTGGGGATGACTGATGAGATCGCGCGCCGGTTTGCCGAGGATGGCGAATACGCGACGGCAGCGGGAGTCATCGATACCATTTCAAAACTGGGGGCGAGTGTGATCGCCCTCGATATTGTCTATGCCTACGGACGTAAAGAGGATCAGGAGTTACTGGCTGCCAAGGTCCGCGAGATCAATGAAAGGGGAGGCACCCGGATTGTCGTTCCCGCAATTATCGAAGAGGATCTGGAGGAAGGTGGAAGCCATCTGCTGGAGTCGATACCTCTGGTGGAAGGTGAAAAATTTCTGCGCGGCATCGTTAACGTTTCCATCGATAGCGACCATATCTGGCGCCGCTATCGTGATGTTCACACGGTCGATGGGGAGACGATTCCTTCCCTGGCTTTTGCCGCTTACTCAGCGTCTCTTCCAAAAGCATTTTCACCGAAGCCAGTGCCGGATCAGCCGGGAGTGATGAGCTGGAAGGAATCGGGTGATGACGGGATCCAGACTTTTTCGGTGAATGGCAGCGAGTATTTTCTCAACTTGCAGCATTCCTATTACCGGAAGGAAACGGGACGAAAGTTCAAGCTACATCAACTGGAGGCTCTTGCTGAAACCGGTAACGTGTCCTTGTTTCACGACTCGATTGTTTTCTTTGGATACGGTGCCGAGTTCGACGGGAAACCGACTCCACACGGGCCCCAGCAGCCTGGAATGGTTCTTCACGGAACGGCTTTGAATGATCTTTTCAATGACACCCGAATTCATCGATTTCCCTTTTGGGCTGAACTATTGATTTTCTTCGGGACTGCTTTTGTTGCCGCAATCGGTTTTCGAAACGTTAAAAAGAAAGTCATTCTTACTGCCGGGGTGTTGCTGGGGCTGATCGTGATTGGTTTGGGTGGTTGGATGTTAATCTGGTTTGCCTGCATCTTCCCTCCGACCATTGGAGCTGCAATCGTATGGGGGCTTTCCGTCTTCGGTGAAGTGGGTCGTCGCTGGGCTCACGAGCAAAGAGAGAGGACCCAGCGGGATGCCATGCTGGGATTTTACTTCTCTCCGGCGGTTCTCAAGCAGGTGACCCAGGATCTCGACATGATCCGCCCGCAGGGCAATGAAGTGGCTATTCTATTGAGTGATCTTCGCGGGTTTACGACCCTCTGCGAAACACAAAAAGTGGAGCGGGTCTTTGAACTCCTCAACCGGCTTTTTGGGGTGGAGACAGAAGAGGCTTTGAAAGAAGATGGAAGTCTTGCCCGGTTTGCAGGAGATCAGTTCCTTGCCTATTGGGGCGCGCCTGAAAGCTGTTCGGATGCGGCGAGCCGGGCACTGCGGGCTGCCTTGAATATTCAGAAAACGCTGATTTCCCGACGTGAGGCGGCTGATGAGGACGATTTGGATTCCTGGTTGAAGATCGGAGTAGGGCTGCACTTTGGCCGGGGGCTGGTAGGCCACGTCGGCTCGCGCGATTACCGGGATTACAATATCGTGGGAGACTCGGTCAATACCACCGCGAGAGTGGAAGGACAGACGAAGAATTACGGAGCTCCTGTTCTCGCGACAGGTGAGTTTATTGATGCACTCGATGAACCGGTGGATGCTCTGATGGTCGATCATGTTCGAGTGAAAGGACGGCACAAAGCGGTGAAGCTTTTCGCTGTTCCAATTCCGGAGCGTGAGCCGTCCGCACACCAGGTTGAGGCATACCGTGCCGCGTTTTCCCTCTATGAGTCGGGCGCTTTCACTGCCGCCGCCGATTCGTTCGAAGCTTTGAAAGATTCAGCGCATCCAACCGTCTCTGTCTCTGCTAGTTTGCTGCAAGAGCGATGTAATCTTTTTGCCACTACACCTCCCGACGACTGGGACGGTGTCTTTGTTCTGATAGGAAAATAGCCGGTGTTGGCTTGAGCTGTCTCAGCCTCCTTAAAAATCACTCAGGGTTCAATTCTGGCGAATCGCTTTCGAGTGGAGCATTCAGTTGGCCCTCAATTATAGAATCGACCGGGGCATCGTAGAACGTGACTTTAAAATGGTTCCCGCCACCTTCTCTCGCCTCGTGCCAGACTCTTCCGCCGTAGCGTTTCGCAGCCGCTCGAACTATGGCCAGGCCAGCGCCGGTTCCATCAATGCCCCGCCCTGTGTTGCGCTTGAAAAGATCAAATACTTCACGAGTTTTTTGTTCGGGAATTGTCTCGTTTTTGTCGGATATCACGATGCCTGCTGTATCCTCACTCAGTTCGGATTTATCCAGGGCCTTGATTTCAATAAGCGGGGTTTCTCCTTCCGGTGCAAATTTGACGGCGTTGCTAAGGAGATTGAAAAAGATCCGCTCCAGCCAGAATTCGTTCGCAAAAAGCTGAGGCAATCGATCCGAGACGGTGATGGAGGCACTTTTTGAATAGATCAGTGGGTTCATTTCTTCTAATGCCGTTTTAATGGATTGCCGGGCATCGACCATGGCTATTTTCCTCTTGTCTTCCCGCAAATGAGCAAGCGACTGAATGTTTTCGATCAAGCTCGAAAGGTGTTTTCCGCCTTTGGAGATTCGATCGAGTAGATCCAGCGATGTCTCGTCCAATTTTCCGGCGCTCTCTTTTTGCAATATTTCGGTGAAACTGACGATTCCCCGGACCGGCTCTCGTAAATCGTGGGACGCGACAAAGAGCATACTTTTCAATTCTTCACGGACCTGCTCAGCCTCCAGTTCGGCGACTTTCCGTCGATCAATTTCCCGTCGCATTTGATCGTTTACCTTTTTCAAACCGGGGAGATTGACTGCGTCGGGAAGGTTTCGAATCACGGCAATCACGGTTACCCATGAAATAATCGCTGTAGCAGCCTTCACCAAAGCCGAAATCCGATAAAGGGGTTCCCAGAATATGACCGCTTCAAGGAGGTGGGCAAATCCACAAAGAAGAATGAATCCGCCAAAGAGCTGGAATACGCCCCGGAAAAACAGGTCTTTTCTCTGTGAAACAAACCAGAACAAGGTGACGGAAATGCTCAAGAAGGCTAGAAAGATCCCAAAGTCCGAGAGAATATGGGTCCAGCCATGAATATTGGTCCAGTTTCCGCTATTCCATCTTGGTGGAAAAGATGAAGGTTCGACGAGCGATTCCAGGAAATTCATTGGGAGGGAAAAGGAGCGCTGGATTTTGAATCAGAGCCCATTGGCCAGAAGAATTCAGAGAGCGGCAGATCGCTAGAGTAGATGTATGAAAATTATTGAATTATCATACATTTAGGAAAAGTTTACAATAGGGAAAGCCAATCTTTTTTCAGAGATGGGGATTTGCGAACGGTGCTGAGATTCTCGTCTCAAACACCATGGTAGAAGGATCGAGTTTTGGTGATTCAGATTCCCCAATTGTTCATCGTATCAAGGGGAGCTATCGAGTCTCTTCACGGGATCATTTAGTCCTTTTTCGTCAAAAGAGCACTCTGGGGATTTGGCTGGTTCTGGAGGTATGGGTTCTTGAGAAAAGCCTGACATTGAGTTACAGTAGAAGGGAATTACGAAACCGAATGAGCCAAATTTCTATATTTAATAAACTGGCGATGGCGACGGTTCTTCTGTCGCTTTCGGGAGCTTGTGTAACCGTTCCTCAGGACAGTTCGGATGCTGAGGATTTTACGGCATCCCAGTTTGCTGCTGCGGATACGGACAAGGATTCAAAACTGAGCCGGAAGGAAGTTGCCACTTACCTTCACAATGAAGCGCTCGCTGAGTTTGATATGAATAACGATGGTTTTATTGGAAGTGCGGAATGGGCATTGACCAATTTGGCTCCGGGCAAAGAGGACGAGCATTTCAACAGGATTGACAAAAACTCAGACGGGAAAATTGAAAAAAGTGAAGCCGTATTGTTCGTGACTGAACATGTTAGCTTCAAGGATATTTTCAAAAAGCTCGACCAGAGTCGTGACGACCAGCTGCATTGGGAGGAAATCACCGCAGCTGAGCCGGGATCGCTGAATGTGACACTGTTCTCGATTCGGGAGTAGAAAGCGCTGAAGCGAGGCGGGTGGTTCCGGATTCTACCAGGTCAGCTTATCAATCAGATTCCGGAGACCTGCGCGATTGCCAAAAGGGTCGTTGCCCATATTCTTTTTCACAAGGATGGAGGCGTCCTCGAAAGTGAAATCACCAGAGTGAGGAGACTCGCGAAGAAGCATCCCGAAACCTGCAACCGCTGATGCGAACTGAAAGTCACGTGAGGCGTCGGCAAACTTGGTGCCTTTATCCACGGCCGGCGTTTCGATGAGTCGGCTTTCTGTTTGCTCCGGCCATTTGTATCGAAGTTTCAAATTGAGAAGTTCGTGCCCTGTATCGCCCGGCTCAGACAATTCGGCCTTTTGATACTTCAGTTCAATTTTACCCGGCTGCTCTGGGAGGGCTATCCCGGCAGGAACAACTTCGTAGAGCGCGGTTATAGTGTGGCCTGCTCCGATATCCCCGGCATCAATCTTGTCGTCTGCAAAGTCTTCAGCATCGAGGAGTCGGTTTTCATAACCAATCAATCGGTATGCGTTTACATTTCGCGGATTGAACTCCACTTGGATTTTGACGTCTTTAGCGATCATTAGCAGAGTGCTTTGCAGTCTTTGAACAAAAAGCTTTCTCGCTTCAGTCATGCTGTCGATGTAGCCGTAGTTTCCATCTCCGGCGTTGGAAATAGTCTCAAGCATGTCGTCTTTGTAGTTGCCCATTCCGAATCCCATGATCGAGATCTGGACTCCTTTTTTTGCGTGCTCAGCCACGGTTTTTGTAAGAGAACCCTTGTTGGTGTTTCCCACATTGAAGTCACCATCAGTGCAGAGAATGACTCGATTGTTGCCACCCGCGATAAAATTGTCGGACGCGATTTTATAAGCGAGAGTGATGCCTTCTCCGGCATTCGTACTGCCTCCTGATTTGAGCTGTTTCAGAGATTGGAGAATCTTTCTCGAGTCGGAGCCGGGAGTGGATTCTAAAACAGTTCCGGAAGCTCCTGCATAAACGACGATAGCAACGCGGTCCTCGTCTTTGAGTCCCCGGACGAGCAGGCTCATCGCTTTCTTCACGAGAGGCAGTTTATTCTCGCTGGACATCGATCCGGATACATCGAGGAGAAAGACCAGATTTGACGGAGGCCTGTCTTCGATAGGGACTTCGTACCCCTTGAGCCCGATCCGGACGAGGCGATGCTGAGGTTTCCAGGGACAGCCGGCAACTTCGAGATGTGTGGCAAAAGGGTGCTCCACCGGAAGTCCCTGGCCATCCGCGTTCTCAACGGTCTGAGGTGGAGCATATTCGTAGTCGAAATAGTTGATCATTTCCTCAATTCGAACCGCATCGGCAGGAGGGCGCTGCTTTTGGTCTAGAAGGAATCGACGGATATTGGAGTAGCTGGCGGTATCGACATCGATGGAAAAGGTCGATAGCGGTTCATTCAGCGGCGAGAGAAAGGGATTGTCCTTGAGGGTGTCATAGGACTCGGTATTCATGACCACTCCTCCCGGTTTCTGAACTTTAATGGCACCTCCCGGCTTGTTACGACGGATTCGAGGACGGCCGGGGTTCCTAATAGCAACAGAGCCACCCCTGGAAACAGGATCGGCGAACGGATCCGCAGCTGATGACACACCATTTCTGACGACTCCCAGTCTGGATGTCTGCCTAAAGTCCCGCGCTAGGATCAGTTCGACATTCCCATCACGAAATGTCCAATCGATCATCTCCGCCTGTTGAGTGATCATTTCGAGAACGGTATCGACGTCGGTGTTGATAAATTTTCCGGTGATCAGGAAATCGTCTTCCGGTGCCACGTCGTAGCCCAATCTTAAACTGGCCACAGGGGAGCCGACTATCACAGCTCCGAGCCCGTTTCCGCGTGCGGCTGCCTGAAGCCGGGCAATCGCTTTGCTCAGGGCTTGACCTCGAAATTCGATCGAAGGAATGACCACGGCACGGAGCCTGTCACGGCCGGCCATTGCCTCAGCCTTAAGATAACGTTCGAGGATCTTCGGGGTGGAGAAAATTACGACCTGCTTGTTTTCCAGCTTCCACTCGTAACCCGATCCGACGGTGAGGTATTCAAGCAGCGTGTAAAGATCCATGTTCTGAACATGGAAAGTGTGATGTGGTTTCGGAAACCGCTCTTTTGTCGGTAGCTTGATCTCAACAGGCCGAAGTCCTTTCGCAATTCTGTCCGCGTTAACCTTATTGCTCAGTCTCCGGAAGATTTGGAAAATTGGTTCATTCTCCGCCTTGAAATCGTTGACTCGAATTCCTTTGAGCGGAAGAATCGTCAGGTCTGAATCACCACCTGATAATTGAGCTTTCGATTCATCGACCATTGTGCCGAGGAACACGATAAGTCCGGCGATAAAGATCAGGTGTTTCATACTGATATTTATAGCAAGAGGAAAGCGGGATTCCCAGAACGAAATTGGTGGCTCAGCATACTTGAAACTTTTTCTTCGCATCGCGGTTCTATCTTTAGAGAAATGAATTCGTTTAGCCTGATAATCCTGTGTTTCCTGATTTTTTCGATGTCGACTACGGCAGAGGAGCAGAAGGAACCTTCATCGATAGATCTTATTTTCTCGTCCTGGGACAAGGACAAGAATCATCAGTTGAGCAAAGCTGAGTTTCCCGGTCGGCTTCAGTCAAGGATGGGGCGAATGGACTCTGATGGAAATGGGTCCGTAAACAAATCGGAGCTGGCTGGTTTACCGGACAAAGTAATAGGTCGGCTGATTTCCATGATTGCGACCCCTGAGGGGGAGGGGGCAGGAAAGAAAACCGGAAAGAGTTTTCGAAAGGAGGGTGAGTATTATGCACCACCCGCAAGAGAAGAATTTCAGAAGGAGGTTTTGAAAGTAGGGGACGAGGCTCCTGACTTCACTCTTCCGCGGTCGGACGGGTTGGGGGAAGTAACGCTTTTGGATGTGATTGAGAAGAAACCGGTTGTCCTGATTTTTGGAAGCATTACCTGCGGCCCTTTTCGAAGCAAAGTCCCGGATGCTTTTGCGCTGGAAAAGAAGTATGGCGAAAAGGCTTCATTTTTTATGGTCTATATTCGGGAAGCGCATCCCGAGTCTACGATCTATCTTGAAGAAGACGGCGTAAAAGTCCTGAGAAAGTTTACCCAGACGAATACCCTGGAGGAACGCACTGAAAATGCCACATCTTGCACGGCCTTGATCGGGACTCCGTTTCCTACGCTCATCGACAAGGAGGACAATGTGGCGAACGTAGCTTATGCAGGGTGGCCCAATCGCCTTGTTGTTGTCGGAAAGGATGGAAAAATTGCCTACGATGGGGGCAAGGGACCAAAAGGTTTCAAGCCGCTTGAATTAGACGACTGGCTCTCGAAAAATCTCTAGGGGTTTCCTTCACAGAGGACCCTTTAGATTGCGGAAAGATTCGTCACAGTGTTGTAATGACCGGCTAAAGGGTCCCTGACCGCTTCACTTGCTCATCGGTAATGCTCTTGATGATTTTCAGGATCGAAAAAAGCATTCCAATGGCAACGAGTGAGGCAATTCCATCTACAATAGGCACGAACTCATGAAGGTCGTTCATCGTTAAACGGAAAGAGATTTGTCCCAGGAAATTGCTGACGATCCAAAGTGTCCACCAGACCCCCATAACACTGGGGGCCCCTTCATCAATCGCCTTATTGAAGGTCACATTCCAGATCTCGCGCATCGCCTGGAAGGGCTTCCACAAAAGGAGAACAGGAATGAAATAATAGCCTACGGACCATCCCGGGGTAAAACTCATATTGGTCCCTCCGAGGGCGTGGGCATTTCGACATACCCGGTGTTTCCACATGCAATAAAAGACGACCCCTACGAGATAAAGAACCAAGAAGCTCAGTGCTCCGACCGTGGTAAAAAGGTCTGCCGCATTGAAGGCATCGAGATCGTTTGGATCGGAAGCAAAGTAACTGGAGATTGTCGACAAGACCTCTAAAATCGTTCCAAGGACGAAAAGTATGATCGTGATTTTTGCCCTTCCGCTGGGATCCGCGTAAACATACTCGCCCGATGAAGGCACGTTGGGGAGTGGGGCCCCTTCCCGCAGCGTTTGCACGAACTCGTCCTTTCTCTCCGGCGACACAAATTTGTCTCCATATTGGAGCATTTCGGAGACCGGCCTCGTGGCTCCGGTCACTGCGCAGATGGCTGTTTCAGGACCGGGGGTATGAATGGCAATAGGCGTTGGCCGGGGAGACGCTGCCGGCATTGAAAAAACAGTAGAGGCTGGCTCCCATTCTGACATCCCTTCTGTCCAGACCAGGCTGGATCCCGGTAGGCTTCCCTGACTCAACATCTGTTCCAATTGATGTTGGCGAACAGGACCTTTTTGTTCTCCGCTTTCTGAGTAATACCAATCTGCCATAATTGCTGGATGGAATACTTGCTGGAAAAACCGATCTCTACAAGAAGTTCCTGAAGAAATGGCTCGGTTTTGTGTTCAAGGGAGGTGGCGAGTTTCCGTGCTTCCACGCAAATACGCCCACGGTGTCCGTTGACGTTTTTGCCTATGAGAAACTACTGTTAACTCATGCCCGAAGAACCGAGCAGCAAGGAACCCTGGCAACATTCTTTTACCTGGATGAACCCTCATGCCCACGAGGGACTCAGGGTTCGCAGCCGGCGCAGTCTGTTGAAAACAGGCCTTGCAGGAATTGGAGGTTTAACATTTCCTGAACTACTCAGGGCGAGAGCAGCAAATCCCGGGATTGGTGGCAACAAGAGTGTGATCCTTCTCTGGATGACCGGAGGTCCGAGCCACATCGACACCTGGGATCCGAAGCCGGAAGCTCCCCAGGAAGTTCGCGGTCCTTTTTCGACAATTCCGACGAAGCTGCCCGGAGTACATCTCAGTGAGCACTACCCTCTGCAGGCGGCGATGATGGATAAGCTGACTTTGATTCGCTCCATGGTTTGCAAGGGCAGTAGTCATCAACCGAATCAGGTGATGCAGACAGCGAACCTAGGCGCAGCGCCAAGGTCGAAAAGTAATGGGCATCTTTGGCCGGCTATGGGCTCGCTTGTATCGAAGCATTTTGGATCAAACGACCCGGAGATGCCGCCCTATGTTGCACTGAATGTGCAGCATCATTCCCACATCGCGTGGGGTGGGTATCTTGGTAAACAATACGACCCTTACACGACAGGACGTGGAGGGGCTAATTTCAAACTGCCGGGCGGCTTGACGATGGACAGGCTTCGCGGCCGACACAGTTTGCATCAGCAGATGGATACTCTGAGGTCGGATATTGATCAGACAGGTTCCATGGAGGGCCTGGATCATTTCAACGAGAAAGCATTCGAACTGGTCTCCGGTGGCAAAGCTCAGGCTGCCTTCGATCTATCAAGCGAGTCTCCCAAAACGATCGAACGGTATGGCGACCATGATTGGTGCCAGCAGGCTTTGCTGGCGAGACGTCTCGTCGAGGCAGGTTCCAGTTTTGTCACTATTGATCTCAGCAAGCACCCCGCATCCGGAACATGGGATAATCATGGGATTCCCGGGGGAGTGTATGGCGGAATCACGAAAGGTTTAAGGCCGCTCATGCCGGTTTTTGACCGCCTTTTCACAACGCTGGTTTCTGATCTTGGAGATAGGGGAATGCTTGATGACACTCTTGTCATCGCAATGGGAGAATTCGGAAGAACGCCTGAAATCGGGACGCAGAAAAGTCTCGACGGACGAAATCACTGGCCGGTCGTCATGTCGATGATGATGGCTGGCGGGGGATTCAATCATGGTCAGGTCATTGGCGAGACTGAGAAAGATGGCGGAGATGTCAAAGAGCGGGCGATTCATCCTTCTGACCTTGCTGCGACGGTTTATCATCATTTTGGAATCCCACAGGACACTACCTTCACCGATGTTGCAGGTCGTCCCCACTTTGCGGTTCAAGAAGGCGGCAAGCCGATTCGGGAGTTGGTTTAGCTGTGATCATCCGGGAAGTGAAAATTGGCTTTCTTGATCTTGCCCTTCTTGCGTTCTGTTTCTGGTCGACGGTTCGAGCTGATGAGGAATCGATGCAGCTTGGAATTCTTCTCGATACCTCGCCGGAGATGGGGTTTATCGTTCCGCAGGCGCGGAAAGAGGTTCGCCTTTTAAACGCCAACCTGGAAGCAGCCGGTCGGTCACCGCTTGTTGTTCGCGAGTTTTCCGGAGCTTCTCTTGGTCGACCGGGAGCCCTTTCTCTGGGAGCCACGAAGAATGTAGCTTTCACATTGAAGAAGCTTTACGAAGAAGACAAAGTCGATTTGATCTACTGGATCACAGCGCTGGGTGGCACCCAAAGCGGAAACGGAATCTTTTTCCTGGAGGAGACGGTGAAAGAGGCTGGAGTCGGGAAGAGCGGTGAGCGTCAGCTGATAATTCGTAATATTTGGCAGGAGCAAATTCAGAGTGGAAGCAAGTGGGTCAACGATATTCCCCGACCGGAAACTGATCCTCTGAATGCCGAAAATTTCCCTGAGGAATGGTATAGCGCGGCGAAAGCCGGGAAGGGGGTTATCATTCGATCGTGGAGACTTCCCCCCGATGATTACCGCGACCAATTCGCGTTTCCCTATGAGTTTCGTTCTTCCCTTATCAGAAGGAAAATGGGACTCGAAGGTCCTACTGCTCGAATGGATCAGGGATGGAAAATTGAACTCGAACAGAAATACGATCTCAAGTTCATGCTCAATGAAGAGAGATGGTTGAATGAATTTCCGGGACGGCGTGGTATTCGCGAATCCACCTTGGTCCCTTTTGTTTCAGACGAGAGTCGAAGCAGGCGAGATGATTTGCTGTTTGCAGAAATGACCGGTCGCGAGTCGATCGAAGAGGACCTCAAACGGATTGAGGCAGAGAAGCTCGGTGTGCTTTTCGGCTTTGGTTTCCTGGAACGGGATATTCAACGGCTCAAGTCGATGAAGAACCGGGCGATCCATGAGAGAGACATGCGGATGAACTATATGAAAGACCTGACCCGGATCGTCGGTGAAACGAGGGCTCATGTGGCTGAGAACAATGGGGGAGATGAGCGGGTTTACGTTTCGGAAATGGTCGCACTGTCCCATTCACACACTCGCTCGGCCGAGCCCGGGAGATATGCGCGACGTATGGCTGACCTCGTACGAAAAGAAGGCGTCGATGCGATCTATTTTTTCACGAATGGCTACACGGGTGGCGGTGAATATGGAACCTTCGAAGTCGATGTCCCGCTGGTAGCAGCTGCTATTCGCGAAGCCGGTGTCCGCCTTTTTGTGAGGGTGCCTTTTGAATTCAGTCCGATTCCAATTGAGTTGCAGAAACTCGCTCTCGCCAGTGGTGGTGGCGTCTTTCTCGGAGAGGCAGGCGACCCTGACTGGCAAGTGGAAATCCCGCAACAGGCCTGGCCAGAGGTACCGGACTCAACAGAGTCAGATCGTTGATCTTACCCTCTTGAAGCGTTCGCTATCAAAGTGCTTCGGCGCATCGAATTCCATCGATTGCCGCGCTAACAATGCCACCGGCAAATCCGGCGCCTTCGCCACAGGGGAAAAGTCTCGCTATTTCAGGGTGTTGCAGCGATTCGGGATGTCGCGGAATCCGCACTGGAGAACTGGTTCGTGTTTCAAAACCGATAAGATTACTTTCGTCGGTAATGTATCCACGCATCCGCTTTCCAAAATGTTGGAGCCCTTCACGCATTCTGCCGGATATTTCCTCCGGCAGGAGCTGATCGATTCGTGCCGGGTTCAGACCTGGATGATAGCTGGTGTCGAACAAAGATTTTGAATCACGGCTTTTCAGAAAATCAACGAGTCTTTGTGCGGGTGCGACCTGTCCTCCGCCACCGGCTTCCTTGGCGGATTGCTCCAGGGTTTTCTGGTAGGCGACTCCGGCGAGAACTCCATGTTCTTTTTTAAATGCGGCGGTGTCCTCCGGTTCAACGGTGACCACCATTCCACTGTTCGCGAAAGGGGAGTCGCGTTTCGCGAGGCTCATCCCGTTGACGACGATCTCATCATTTACCGTTGCCGAAGGAACGATGAATCCTCCCGGGCACATGCAAAAGGAATGAACCCCACGCCCCCGAATTTTTGTCGCAAGGCTGTAACTGGCTGCCGGTAACAGGCGCGGCCGGGACTTGCGTTTGTCGATGTGATATTGAAGGCGATCGATAAGCGGCTGCCGGTGTTCAATGCGAACGCCAAGGGCAAAGGCCTTTTGTTCCATCAGAATCTTCTTCCGGTGGAGAAGTTTATAGATATCCCGGCCGGAATGCCCTGTCGCAAGAATCACCGCATCTCCAGGGATCTCATCGGAATCGTTGACAACGACCCCGTCTATTTTTCCATCGCCCAGCAGCAGGTCTGTGACTTTGGTTTGGAAACGAACTTCGCCGCCGGCCTCACGAATACTTTCGCGCATCGCTTTGACAACATTCGGCAAAAGGTTGGACCCAATGTGAGGATGTGCGTCGATTAGAATCCGTTCCGGCGCTCCGTGAGCAACGAGAGTTTCGTATACGTCGAGAACCGGACCTCGCTTGGTAGCGCGAGTGTATAGTTTCCCGTCTGAGAAGGTTCCAGCTCCGCCTTCCCCAAAACAGTAGTTGGATTCCTCATCAACGATTCCTTTTCGAAGAATGGGTGCGAGATCAAAGCGGCGGGCAGAGGCATCTTTACCCCTCTCCAGGATAATGGGTTTCCACCCCAGCTCAATACAACGTAAGGCTGCAAAGATTCCGGCGGGTCCGCATCCCACGATAATGGCAGTTTTTGCTCCGGCGGGTACCGCAGGATAGGAGGCTCGAATTTCCGGTTCAGGGGGAAGTTCATCGTCTACTCCCACTTCGAAGCGGAGGCGAACTTTGATCTCCGGTTTCCTGGCATCGATCGAGTGCTTCTTCAGCCTCAGCGTTTGGATTCGCTTCGGATGAACCCGCAGTTTCCGGGAGACTGATTTAAGCTGAGCATCTTCGTCCTCGGATTTTTCGAGAGGCAGGACAATGTCGACAGATGTCGGTGTAGGATCCATCTATTGGTGTGTTGGGGAACTATTTTCCCTCTTCGAAAAGGAACCCGGTCAAGGGGCTGGTGGCTGAGGCGCTGTCATTCGTTTTCGGAAGACCGCATTCGAAGGCAATGCGGCCGGCTTCGACGCCCTGCTTGAACGCACCGGCCATTGCTACAGGATCCCCTGCAATGGCGATGGCGGTATTGACCAGAACTGCATCTGCTCCGATTTCCATGGCCGCAGCGGCGTGGCTGGGAACTCCGAGTCCGGCGTCGACGACAACGGGAACGGTGGCCTGGGAAATAATGATTTCCAGTTGCCGGCGCGTCTCAAGTCCCTGATTGGATCCAATTGGAGCGGCCAATGGCATCACCGTCGCTGTCCCAACTTCCTGAAGTCGCTTGGCCAGAACCGGATCAGCATTGATGTAAGGCAAGACAGTGAAGCCTTCCTTCACAAGAATTTCCGCAGCGGCGAGGGTTTCAATCGGATCGGGGAGGAGGTAGGTCGGGTCCGGATGGATCTCCAGCTTCACCCATTGAGGCAGACCGGCAGAAACTGCGAGCCGGGCAAGGCGGACGGCCTCATCTGCGTTCATCGCACCCGAGGTGTTTGGTAAGAGAAGATATTTCTCCGGATCAATAAAGTCGAGGATGTTGGCGTAAGGGTCCTTCTTTCCACTGAGGTCTGCACGACGAAGAGCCACGGTTACGATCTCAGTGCCGGAAGCTTCGAGAGAATCCCGCATGGATTCGTTAGACGAAAATTTTCCTGTTCCGACCATGAGACGGGACTGAAAAGTTCGGTCGGCGATTGTTAATAGCTCAGGCATAGAGGAAGAAATGAAGGAGTGTTTGGTGGGGGAATCGAATTCGCAAATTCCTACTCTTCTAAAGAGCCGAACTCTTTTGAGAACCCAACAAAAAACCCCTCCGCAATCTTTCGATCATCGGAGAGGTTTTTCAAGTGTGTATCGGGCCTAAGCCCTCTCACAACAACAACCAAGCAATGAAACTTTGGACACTAAGACACCCAAAATCTGATCAGAGGCTAACTCGATTTTGAGTAAATGTCGAAAGATATTTCATTTTTGATCGCTAATTTTAATATTATTCTCAAATTTAAGAGGGTTTTCCGGATTTCAGAGCATCGCGGATCTCGGTGAGAAGAATAACTTCCTCGCTTGGCTTGGGATCTTCTTTCGGCTCTTCTTCGTCTTTCTTCAGAGATCCGATCACCTTTTTGATAACGATGAAGACAACCAGGGCGAGAATCAGGAAGCTGATAAAGGCAGTGATGAAATTTCCGTAAGTGAGGAGCACAGCTTCCGGGATCTTGGATGCTTCTGCCAGTTTGGTTCCATCAGGAACGTCACCCTTCAAGACCAGGTAGCGCTCACTGAAATCGAGCCCCCCGGTGACTCTTCCGATGATCGGCATGAAAATGTCGTCGACGAGACTCTTAACGACGGTTCCGAAAGCTCCGCCGATCATGATGCCGACGGCCATATCGATAAGGTTTCCTTTGAAAGCGAACTCTTTGAATTCTTTTAACATAATTATAGTTGGTATTGGGTGAATACGACACGGGTTAGGACCCGTTGAATTCCAAGAGGGTCACAAAAAGACCCTGAAATTCAAGAGAAATCAGCCAAAGACCTTTTTGGCTGATTGGCTCGAACTAAGACTCAGGTTTTTTCTGAACATGCTCCTTTTCGTCCGGATTGATTTTGGAGCTGAAGCTTTCGACTGATTTCACTACCGCTAATCCAGCGAGAAAGGTGATGGCGATGACGCTGATGAGAAATCCGGCATCGTAGAGTTTGCCGGGTTTGAGTCCATCCGGTAGCCGCTTGTATCGAAAGTGAATGGCCCCGACGAGGACCAGCAAAAGAATGGCTGCGGTAATGGTTCCGCCGGCAAGAACCATCCAGACTGGATCTTCAAAGAAAAAGTAAAGAGCTGCCCACAGAACGGGAAAAAACCACGCAAGAATCGCGATCATTCGAAGGCGGGCTTTTGGATCCTGAAAATCAATCCAGCCAACTGCACCGAAAGCATCAGAAAAGAGACGACTCCAGCCTGCAAGAGCGGAAAAAAGTGTCGAGAAGAGCACGAAGAAGGCTCCGATCAGGAAGGCTGTTTCAGCCCACGAACCGATGGAGTCTGTATACATTCGGGAAAGGGTCCTTACCATTTCGAATCCTTCCGGGACGAGGCCCTGCGAGTGGAGGATTGCTGCTCCCAGCAGGTAAAAAGCCAGGGTCATTAGCGTGTAGACCACCATGGAAAGAAAGGCGTCCCAATACATGACACCGATCCAGCCTTTGGCGCGTGCGTTCCACTCCGGAGTATCTGTCCGCGGTCCGGTTTTGGCCGCGTAGCCTTTTTCCAGAAGCCAGTAGTTGTACATCATGATTTCATCACCACCCACACCGGTGATTCCGAAGGCGGCGATCGCCACTCCGACAACTGCGAGGGGAATGCCATTCCAGAAAGAGAGCCCTGTTGCGACGTCAGCTCCTGCGATTGCGAACTCAGTGGACTGGACCGCAACGAGACAGGCAACGGTAAACAGAGCAAAGAGACCGATCATGACTAAGGACAGCCTCTCGATCAGTTTGTATTTCCCTCCGAAGATAAGGAGAGAAACGATGGGAGCCATAATGCAAACCCATACCGTCACCGAGACGGCGGGCATAAGAAGGTTCAAGGCCAGGCCAACTCCACCGATAATTCCTCCGACCTGCAGGGGTTTGACCAACATCATCAGAAGCCACAGCCAGGTGGCCCAGCTTCCCTTTCCGAACTTTGGTCCGGGGAGTTTGTTAAAGGCTTCGAAGGTCGTTTCGCCCGAATGAATGGCGTGTTTGCCAAACTCGAGCTGCACAAAAACTTTGATGAGACAGCTCACCAGAATGACCCACATGGCAACGAATCCAGCCTCTGCGCCGAGGGCGGTGGTGGCGATTAGCTCTCCCGATCCAACGATGGACGCAGAGAGAATAAATCCGGGACCGAGATATCGGAGCTTAGAGAGAAAACGGGTTGGAGGATCCGCAATTTGCGATTCATCCAGGGCGTAGGGGTTTTGAGCTGAATTTTCCAAAGCTTGTTTCTTTCACGTCAGGGTTAATTTCTGAATCGGGGCGACTACTGAGCTTCGGTCACTCCGGTCCAATCGTCGGTCCGGAAGGGGACGACAGGGAGATTCTCACGACTTCTCAGGTTGGCGACAGGATTGTCTGACCAGGCGTAGCGAACGGCGACCGGCGCTTCCACTTTGTCACTCCAGACTTCGACTCTGTCTTTTCCGAGAACTTTCCCTTCGGCCCAATGCCATTGTTTGTCCGCTCCTGCAATCGCAAAGCCTTTGGCGTCTTTCGTGTCAAAAGTGTAGAGAGTGCTTCCGACATTTTCAAAAGTCAGGGTGGCTTTGTTTCCCTTCACTTCCATGGATTTGTAGGAAGGACTCTGATAGGGGATCGCCATTCCGTAATCTTTCGCCAAAGCGATACGGGCAAGGCGGCGCCCCACATTCTGCTTGTCACGTGGATGAATGTCCCGGCCTTCACCAATGTCGTAAATGACGGCTTGCCCCGTGTTCGGAAGTTCGAGGGTTTTTGTCTGGGACTCACGAAGCTCGGCCCACTGGCTGTCGCCTGCTACATCAGTCTCGTCACGGTAGTCTGCTAATTGAACCCAATAGAATGGAAAATCTCCCTGTCCCCAGGCCTTCCGCCATTCGGTAATCATGAGACCGAACAAGTCATCGTAGAGGGAAGCACGAGCGGCGTTGCTTTCACCCTGATACCAGACCGTGCCGCGAATGCCGTATCCGATGATGGGATTGAGGACTCCGGCCCAAAGATTTCCGGGGCGATGTTGGCCGGCCATATCATTGCGAGGAGCACGGGGGTTTGGTTTTCCGGCTGCCTTGGCTGCTGCCACTTTCTTTTTGTAATCTGCCTGAATTGCATCCCAGTCGAAACTCTCCTCTTTCGCTTTCCACTCTGCGATATAAGCATCGAAGCGTCCGTCCTTCTCAAGGACATCGCGACGAACCCATGCTTCAGCGGCTGAGCCGCCCCAGGCATTGTCGATCAGACCGATGGGAACTCCCAGAACCTGTTGGAGCTGCCTGCCAAAGAAAAACCCGACTCCGGAGAAATCACCTACGGTGTCCGGTGTGCAGATTTCCCACTGGCCTCGAAAGTCATCTTGAATCTCCTGTGTGCCCAGTTGAGGGACGGTGATCAATCGGATGTTTGGATAATTCGCGCTCGCTTTTTCAAGGTCAGCGTCAAAGGAAGAGCTGACGGTCCATTGCATGTTGGACTGCCCGGAGCAGACCCAGACTTCACCGATCACAATGTTGGAAAGGACTCTTTGCTCGCCACCTGAGCTGATCGTCATGCGAAGTGCGTGGCTCGATCCAGTCATGGGGGCAAGTTTGACTTCCCAGCGACCGTTTTCGGCGGCTTTGCCTTGAAGGGTTTGACCATTGAAGGTGACTGTCACAGCTGCTCCGGGATCCGCCCATCCCCAGATGGGAAGTTCAAGGTCACGCTGCAGCACCATGTGATCGCCGACAATGGAGGGAAGTCGAAGCTCCGCATTGACGGACAGAGTGAGGGAAATGAAAGCAAATAAGGAAAGACCGAATTTCATGAAGCGTGTTGTAAGGAAATACGAGCTTCGGCGCAACCATGAAAGATGCCTGATTTGTGTTCTGATGAGAGCAAAAGTCGCGGAGTCAGTCGATTCAACTTCAGTCGAACCAAAAAACTGAGAGCCCTAGAGGCTTTTCGGATTGGCTTAGCGAATTTCGGCAAAGGTATTGGGGCGAATCGCTCCGCTTGAACGGGCTATCAATTTAAAAATTCGAATCTACTTTCTGGGATCACCTCTGTTCAGTCATCCAGGTGGATGATTGCTTTGCGCAATCCTGAATCTCCGGTGACGGACTCGAATTGAGAGGGGACATCACTTAGATCCATTCGGTGAGTGATCCAGGGGTCCGTGTCGATTTTGCCTTCTTCAATTGCCTTGATCACTTGTCCGAATTCCGGTGACGTCGCATTTCGGCTCGACATCAATGTCACTTCACGTCGGTGAAAATTGGGGTCGTTAAAGCTGAGGTCTCCCTGGAAAAGCCCCACGAGAACGATGGTTCCACCGTGGCTGATACAATCGAAGGTTCCGGCCATGGACTGCTTGTTTCCAGTTGCGTCAAAAATGGTTCCGGGCAACTCTCCGCCGAGACGATCCCGAAGCTCGCGGTCCATATTTGTTTCCCGCGTGATTCGAATAGTTTGTTCAATTCGCATTGAATCGCGACAAAAAGCGAGGCGGCTTTCATCGAGGTCGGCGACGATTACATTTGGAGTAACCGCCCGGACAAACTGAAGGACGCTCATTCCAATGGGGCCCGTGCCGATGACGAGCGCCGTTTCGCCTGGAGAAATTCGGGACCGGTTGGCTGCGTGCTGCCCGATGCAAAGCATCTCGACCAGTGCGAGTTGATCCATAGTCGCCGTTGCGGCTCGATGGAGTTTTTTCAAAGGGACAGAAATGAGCGGCCGCATTCCGCCATCGCAATGAATCCCAAGTACTTGAAGACTCTCGCAGCAGTTCGTTTTTCCTTTTTTCGAAGCGGGAGAATTCGGGTCATTCAAATAGGGCTCGAGGGTGACTGCTTCGCCCGGTTTGAAGTCTGAATCCCCGTTGATCTCGACAATCTCGGCTCCCAGTTCGTGGCCGAGAATGCGCGGATACTCGAAGAAAGGTTGTCGGCCGTGAAAGGCGTGGATATCCGTGCCGCAAACTCCGATTCTTCGAATGCGGACACGGGCATGGTCCTGCGGCAGTTCAGGGATTTCCCCGGTTTGTTCTCTAAACTTACCGGGTTTTTCGAGATGGATTTCCACTTGGCTCATAAAAGGATTCAGAAAGAGAATCGTTACCAGTCGGTGGATGTCTGAGCAAGCCAAAGTCATTGACGAATGTCCCTCTCCGCCGAAAGTCCGATTGTGCCATTCTACCTTCTTTACCCGCTGGCGGCTGCGATCGTTTATTCTCTGGGTTCTATTTTCATCAAGCGTGCCCTTAAGGAGGGCGCGACGATGGATCAATCGTTTCACCTTACGAACTTGATTCTCGGGGTTCTGTTTCTGCCGCTTCTGTTTCTGGAGAAAGAAACCATCAACTGGGCGGAAAGCTGGAAGGTGATCCTGATGGGGGCATCGTTTTTTGTCGGCACCTGGCTAACCTTTGTGGGATTGAAACGGGGAGATGTGTCTTTGGTCACTCCCATTATGGGAACGAAAGTGGTATTCGTCGCCATTGCCCTGGTCGCTATCATGGACCGTTCGCCGAGTATGGCATTGTGGATCGCTTCTCTCCTCACCGCGGTGGGTATTTTGGTAATGGGCTGGGGAGATATCAAAGGAGGCAAAGCTCTCTTCTTCACGATTTTTATCACCCTTTGCGCAGCCGCCCTTTTCGGGATTTGCGATGTGCTGGTGAGTTGGTGGTCCGCCGATTTCGGAGCCATGACATTTCTTGCCCTTGGGGCACTGGGAGTGACTCTGGGGACCGTCGTAATGTGGATTTGTCAGGGACGGCCGTCTCTCTCTGTTCCTCGACCCGGGCGCCTTTGGGCCTGGGGCGGTGGAGTCTGCATTGGAATTCAGGCAATTGCGATGGGGCTCAGCCTGAGTTTTATCGATGACGCAACGGGGATCAATGTCATTTACGCTTCACGCGGTCTGTGGGTGATTGTTCTGGTTGTTGTGTTGGGCTCGTGGCTGGGAAACCGCGAGCACAAAAAGCAGGGACTCGCATTTCTCTGGAGGGTCGCGGGAACAGTCCTGCTAACTTCTGCGGTTGTGATAGCTGTGCTTGATCGAATGAATGCTCAGTGATACAAGTTTCCGCTTCCTCTTTTTCGAATTGTGATGAACGAACTTTCAGAAAATCCTCCGACCCGTATTGGCATGATCGCCGGGAATGGAATCTATCCGGAGACTTTTGCCCGGGCCGCTCGCAAGGCCGGCGTCGAAGTTTTGGCTGCTGCGGCATTCCAGGATGAGACGGATCCGCATCTCGCGGATCTTGTGGATGAAATTGAGTGGCTTCGTGTGGGGCAGCTCGGAAAAATGATCAAATTCTTCAAAAAAAACGAAGTGACTTCAGCGGTGATGGTCGGGCAGATTGCTCCGAAAAATCTCTTTGATCTGCGACCGGATCTAAGACTTCTGAAAATGCTCAGTAAAGTCAAAGAACGCAATGCGGAAACTCTGTTTGGAGCGATTGCATCTGAGTTGGAAAAAGACGGTGTCACTTTGCTGCCGGCTACGACATTCCTCGACGACCTTTTACCGGTTGAGGGGCATGTTTGTGGACCAGAATTGTCAGAGAGTCAGGTTCAAGACGCAGACTACGGATTTCGGATTGCAAAGGAAACGAGTCGTCTCGATATCGGTCAAACCGTGGTCGTAAAGAAAGGAACCGTTCTTGCTGTAGAAGCGTTTGAGGGAACGAACGAATGTCTCAAGCGCGGTGGGTCACTCGGGAAAGGGGAGGCGATGATGGTGAAGGTTTCCAAACCCAATCAGGATCTTCGCTTTGATGTGCCTGTGGTTGGACCGGCGACAATTGAGACAGCTGCTGAAGCCGGGATTAACGCGATTGTCGTCGAGGCAGGTAGCACACTCTTGTTGGGAAAAGAGGAAATTGCGACTCTTTGTGACGAGAAGAAAGTATCGATTCTTTCGAAAGCAGAGTGAACTGAATCAGCCGGGTATTGCAATCGACCTGACCCGTTCTCTGTTTCTAAATTCCCGGGATTACTCCTCAGTCTTACCCCCACGGCCGATACCGTGGTAATCAAAGCCCATCTGCTGTCTCTTATACACATCTCCGAGCCCACGAGACCGAGGCTGATCTCG
>CAJXQE010000068.1 GCA_913058215.1 uncultured Verrucomicrobiales bacterium | reverse complement strand
CGGCAGCGTCAGATGTGTATAAGAGACAGAGGGAAACCGGAGCAACCGGCAGACCGTATTCTTCACCGAGCCGGCTGATGACAAATTCACGGACGAGGCTATCCCAGTCGAGATTGTCGCGTTTCACAAACCACGACTTTCCATCGTCACTGTCGCAAAGGAAGGGGCGACTGCGTCCTGTGGCTGCCCGGCCGGCAATGTTGATGATTTTTCGCATGGGGGATGAAAACAACCAAATGACTCAACAAGCTCATAGGGTAATGGCAAGAAGATAGTCGAGTAAGAAACCTAAAAAATCGCGGGGGACTATTTTTTAGGAGCGATGCCCAGAAAGTTTCGAACTCTTTTGAAGGGTTCAACATGGACATTGACGTAGTCGCGTCCGCGATCATAAAAAATCCCGGAAGAGGTCCCACCATCGAGATTCAGGGCGCGATAGATTTTCTTATCTCCGAAGGCACCCGGGAGCGACAGGATTTCCGACAGCTCGTTTAAGGTAAAGGCATCGCTCATGCCGATGGCAAACTGATGGCCTCCATCATGAAGGACAAAAGTCCGACGTCGCGAATTTTCCCTGGATAAGCCATTCACCGGAGTTCCGTTGTCTACCAGGAAAGGACCCGCCTGAAGTAACTCGCTGGCATTCCCGGTAAATTCGCTCCTGCGGATGATCGAAGCCTTTCCGTTTCCGTCCACAAGGACAGCGCCGCTCAGCAATTTTGCGGTTCCCCATTTTCCGATGGATTGATTGTTGGCGATCATTAGTCCGGAGGGAGCGTAGTTTTTCAGAAAGAAACCGCCGTTGCAGCCAGCTACGCATCCGTTTTCGCCCATCGCGACTGCGAGATTCTGATAGGTGGACTTTTCCCCATCGCCGTTGTCGATCACTTTCAATTCCGCCTTTTGATCATCGAACCAGACGAGCTGAATGATCCGGTTCCCGAAGAGGCTGGTTTCGCCCTTCTTTCTCACGATCGTTCTCTGGTAAACAAGAGCATCCCGGTTGGCGAGGGCGGGGGAGGTGTCTTCCAATTCCCACTCTGCGGCGGTCAGAGATAATGGGATAAGTAATGCGGAAAGAAAAGCAGGCAGAAAACGAATCATGAGAAGGGGTATGCATTGAGAACGATTCTATGCGGGAAACCTTGGTGCGAATTTGCTTAGTGAGAATTCTCAGATTCGTAGCAACAAGCTCGGGCAAGAGCATTGCGGCGAATCACTCCCCTGAATGGGGCATCAATTCTAAAATTCGATTGAACTCGAATCTATGATTTTCGATCATATTTGGGCAGGTTTCAATTGTTGAAAAGTTTCCGGGATTCAATAGAATGCATTTGCGTGCTTAGACGCTGAGATGGAAACAGTAATCCAAAATCGACTAGCTTTTGGGACCACAATGTTGGTCTGGTGTTTTCTTCTCCAATTGCCCGCGTATGCCGCGAATCCATCAGAGCACTGGGTTCCGTTTAATCCCAACGGCGAAAGGAGGTCGATTGTTCCCGATGGTCCGGATTCAAATAAGTATGGATTGGATGATCCTGACCAGTTCTCCCTGAGTGAAGGTGGCATAAAATGGGGTGTTTTGATGGAGGGTCCGAAAATCACGGGGGAAGATGAGAATTCTCGAAGATTTGAATTTTCCGGGCTGACGAAATGGTCTTCGGAAACCAATCTGCCGGAGCATCTGTTTCTAGTTGATTTATATGCGCTAACGCCGCCATTCATTCCGTTTCCCAATTCTACGTTTTATACGCGGGTTTCTGGAGGGGGAGATGTCTACCTCGGCAATGAAAGTGAGGTCAGTGAGGCGGGGCTTTTAGGAAGGGCTTTCAGCCTTTATCGCGAACTGAATTTTGAGAAGAAATGCTTTTCACTCGGTGCCTTGGATCAGGATGGGTATCCGATTAAGATCGATCTGGATCCTACAGATAAGAAAGTCATTGTTTTTGCGCATGGTTGGAATCCCGCATCTCTCAGGCAGCATTTTCGTGAGGATTCATTACTTCTTCTAAACTCCCTTTTCGCTGCGACTCACGAAAGTCCTGAGTGGGAGGTGAGAGCCTATCACTGGGAGGCAGATGCCGATACTGGTTCCGCTCTCTCAGTGGACAGTGGTTCGAATGGAACGCTCGCTGCTGAAAATGGACACCTCCATGGATTGCATATGGGGGAAATGCTGCTCCTCCAAACAGAGGAACTTGAAAAAGTCCATTTAATTGGATACAGCGCCGGAGCCTGGTGCGTTCGGTCTGCCGCTAGGTACATTCGGAGTCACTCTCCCGAGACCCAGGTTCAGGTTACTCTTCTTGATGCGTTTGTGCCGAATGACCTGCCGGGTAAACAATCCGATTTGAGACGTTACAGTATGGCGGATTTGTCGAGGCAGACAGGCGGAGTTCCACCGGTCGACCTGATCGACAGTTATTATTCAAAAGATCTCGTCCTGGGAACGCAGGCCCGATTCTTCTCATCCGTCGGAGGATTCTTTGATTTTCGCGTGGACGTAGATCACAATGGCCAAAACAATTCTTATAACGGTCATTCAGGTCCTGTCCGGTTTTATACAGATACGGTTATAGCTTCCTCTGGACCATTCCCTTCAGGGCTTGCCGATGTAGTTGATCTGGACATTGGTCGGCATGGCTGGTTCCAAAGTTTGTATTCCAAAGAGAATGATTTGCCATCTTCTCCCCTCAATGTTTCAGCGATTCTGGACAGCCCGTATTTTATCTCGGTTATATGGGACGATTCAAATTTTTCGGAAACAGGTTTTCGGGTCGAGCGCAAGATTGGGGAAGCTGAGTGGATTGATCTCGGGACGGTGCCTGCTAATACTACCCTGTTTCACGACAGCACTGTGGTCCCGGATTCTGAATATTATTATCGTGTCTCAGCTCTAAAAGACGACTTTTCCGATGATCCCTCACCACCGGGCTACCTGAAAACTGGCCCGGAACTTCCGGATTTGCATTTTGGAGGGGAGGTATTTCTCGATTTCGAGGAGTTGGACGGGACCTTTGATTTTCTGGGTTTTCGGGGCGAATTGGAGTTAATCGTGGACTTCCCTCTGCGCGTTCCGATATCGATTCGGGAAAGCAAGATCGGAGAACCGGATTTGAAGTGGGATCAGATCACGGTCTGGGACAACCCCGCTCTGGCAGCGGCAAATGGCGCAACCATTCTCTCCGTTCTGACCAGTGGTGGTTTGGGTCCGGCGTTGATAGAAGCACCCGCCGCGGTCGATGCTCTACTTGTCAATGTGGGTCCTACCGAGCGGGAAATACCGGGTTCTTTGGATGTGCTGACGATTACTTCCGATGAAGTGCCGGGGTTTGAACTCGGTCTTGGGGTCACGGGCACCCTCCGATTCGATGTAACGATTCCTACGGGTGCGGCAATTAATCTGAATCAGACCGCAATTTTGGAAAGCCTCACCTTGCAGCCGAATTCCTATCTGAATGGAAGGGCTGACATGGTGGTGAAACAGTCGCTGTTAAATTTAGGGAGCATCGAGCATCTCGGAGGAACGATTCACCGGAACTATACCAACTACGGTTCCAGTTCGGCGGATCTGAATCTGGAGTTGCCAGAACGATTTCGAAACTTCGGCGAATTCCGTTTGAAAGGTGGTAGAACTATCGGCGGAAATTCGGCCGCCACGTCTGGTAGTTTCCACTTTGAGGGAGGTACTTTTGACGGTGAATCCGGATTGTTAAACACAGGAGACTTCTATTGGAGCGGTGGAACTGCCGATGGATTCGGGATTGTGAATCGCTCGGAGTCCTTTGAGATATTTGGAGCGACACATAAATACATCAAGGGAGATGCTGCGCTTCACAATCACGGAATTGTTGAGCATCGTGACGATGGTGAGTTGGTTCTCAGCCACGAGGCGGAGATAAGAAATCTGGCAGCGGGGGAATACAGGTTTCCCGATGCTGCTACCTTCTCGGCCGTGAGCGATCCCTCGAGGGAGGCTGCGGGATATTTTTTGAATCAGGGGATCGTTTCAAAAACGGGTTCGGGTACGGTGTTGTTCCAGAAGAACGGGAACGATAGGGCGGAATTTAGGAATGACAGTGGAGTTGTTGATGTGGCAGGTGGTATTCTGAGTGTGGGAAGTGGTGGTTGGACCGAAGCAGGAACCTTTATTTTTTCCAACGGAGGTTTGGTAGCGCTTTCCGGCCCCGCGGAGTCGAAGTTTGGATTTCGTGGTGTGAACAGAATCCAAGGCAGTGGGACGATGCAGGTTGTGAATGCGGAGACGCAGGGATTGGCGTCGATCGAGGGCGGAGATGGTGGCGCTACTCTCCGAATAGACGGGCGGATGGAGGCGGCCGCTGGAAATGAGCTCTTACTTCGCGTCTCATCCAATGACGGTGGAAAAGTCTTCCATCGTCCCGCTGGAATCGTGGGCGGGGATGGCCGACTGGATAACTACGGAGCCTACGACTGGGATGGTGGAATCATTTTCGGGAGCGCTTTCAGAAACCAAGGTGACGAGTTCAGTATCGGTGGAGCCGATCGAAAGCATCTTCTGGACGATGCTGTTTTTTCGAATCTCGGAAAAGTGACTCACAAAACGGATGTCGGCGAGCTTCGACTTAGGAGTGGCGCAGAGTTTCACAATTTGGTGGGTAGTGTCTACGAAATGCAGGGGCAAGGCGTTGTCGGAATGGAAACCGAGTTTTCTTTTGAGGCTTCGGCTCGCTTTGTTAATTCCGGAATTCTTCGAAAGACGGGTGTTGGTGTGTTTACTATCAGAAACAACGGAAACGATATTGTCGAATTCCACAATGAAGAAGGACGCGTTGAAATTGAAGAGGGGCAAATCATCGTGACCAGTGGTGGTGTGTCTGACGGAGGAGTATTTTCGATCAACAGCGGTGGGACCATGATAATATCAGGGAGTGTTGCACCTCCCTTTACTTTTAAGAATACAAATTCGGTCTCAGGCGAAGGACGAATGGTCGTGTCCGGAATGGCAACCAGCGAAGGGGATGCATCACTTGTCGGCGATGGCGTCGTGGAAATCGGTGCATCCGGGTTGTTGCGGGTAAACGGGCAGGACAAGTTGTCGCTAAGTCTCACGGGAGCAAACGCCTCTTTGAGGCTCAATAAAGGGGCTATTGGCGGGGATGGCGTCGTTGAGAATACTGGAAATTTTGAGTGGATTGAAGGCGGATTTACCGGTTCAGCATTTTCCAATGTTTCCGATGATTTTTCGATATCAGGAGATGCCTTCAAGGATATTTTCAACGGGGGAAGCTTCACCAATTATGGCACGGTTCATTGTCGTAGCTCATCGGGACGTTTGAGATTTCGGGATCAATCGGTTTTCCTGAACGAAGAGGGAGCGCGGGTAATCCTCGAGGGAGCTGGAATCTTTGAAGCTCAAGGAAACGCTGGAGGAACCTTCCGGGGTACCTTTCAAAATGAAGGGGTGCTGGAAAAAAAGGGGGGCGGGGAAGTTGTATTTCGAAATTCAGGAGACGATATCCTGTCGTTGGAGAATGGTGGCACTATTGAAGTATCGGAGGGCACGATCACGGTATCCGCTGATTTCACGCAGGAGGATGGGACCCTCCGCTTGGCGGGTGGTACATTTTCGTTCGGCAATTATGCGCGAGATATTGACGGGGGAGTCATTGAAGGGTTTGGAACTCTAGCTGGCCATTTGACCACAGGAGCTCTCATCAAGCCCCTTGGTACGGGTATATTCTTTCCCGGATCACTTACACAATCACCAGCCGGTATTTTGCAAGCCACGCTCGGCGAGGACTCATTTTCCTATGTTGGAGTGAATGTTAACGGCCCGGTTGAGTTGAGCGGAAAGGCCCTCATCTCCAGGGGGTCTGGCATTCGACTCTCGGTTGGTGATCGGTTTCGGATTCTGTCAGCGTCTACGATCCAGGGTAATTTCACTGAGATCATAACGGGAAGAAGCATGGCTGGGTACACTTACGAAGTCGAGTCTTCGAGCACCTTCGTGGAAGTCGTGATTACGGGGGTTCCTGATTTTGATGCGACCATCTGGCGTCTGGATACATTTACGTTGGAGGAACTGGGGAATGAGGAGATTTCTGGGTACTCCTCTGATCCCGACTTGGACGGTGATGATAATCTGATCGAATATATTACAGGTTCGGACCCGAACGCAGACTCAAGCAGAAGCAGTGCTCCTATTATCGCATCAATTGTTGAGGATGGAATAAGCTACATGGAGATTTCCTATACCCAGCTGGCAGCTGTGCAGGATGCTGAGATCATCGTTGAGTCTTCCCCTGACCTCACAAGCTGGAACGATTCTGAGTCCCTCATAGAAAGAACATCACCAGCAGTGATCAGTGGCGATGGTTTTACGAAGACCTATACGGTTCGCTTTGATACATCTGAAGTGTCTGAGGAAGGATATGAATGGTTTTTTCGCTTGAAAGGAAAGTTCATCGAAGACTGAAATGATTTCATATGATCCGGTCTCCGAGATCAGCCTGTCAACACGTCGTGGAGCGTTGGTGATTTTCTCCGGCTCAAAAAGCGGAGGGAAATCACCCCGGCTTCTCCGCAATCGCCATGAGTGTCTGGAAATGAGGGCTTTCAGGTTCCCGGTCCACCAGTGAAATTTCGATCTGCTCGAAGCCGCAATCTTTCAGGAAGCGGGAAACTTCGAGTTCGGAAAATCCAAGCCAAACGTCAGCATAGAGCTCCCTGGCGTCTTCGAAAGTGTGCTTGAGTAGATCCAGGATCACAATTTTCCCTCCGGGTTTCAAGATCCGGTAGGCGGCCTCGATTGCCTCTTTCGGCTTTTGAGCGTGATGCAATGCCTGACTGAAAAAGGCGACGTCGACGACTGCATCATCGATGGGCGGTGTTTCAATATCACCAAGTCGGTAATCCAAATTCTTGAATCCGTTCTCACGGGCGACCCGTGCACCGAACTCAACCATTCTTTTGGAGTTATCCACTGCAATGACCTTTTCCGCGCGTTGGGCCAGCAATTGTGAAAAAGTTCCCTCTCCGGCCCCTAGATCGGCAATGACCATGGGCGGCATCAGGCGAAGTAGCGTTTCAGCGAGTGCTTTCCAGGACCGTCCCGGACAGTAGGTCTTTCCAAATTTCCCGGCCAGTGCATCAAAATAGGCGCGGGCACTGTCTTTTCGCTTACGGACAGCCAGTTCAAGCGCTGCCCTGTCCTCCGAAATTTCTTCGATGTCAGAAGCCGCGAGGTCCAGAGTGTCCAGAAAGCGGGGATCTATCGGCTTCGCTTCGTTTCCGAAGGTGTAGATGATGTTTTTTCCCGAACGCCTGTCGCTGACGAGACCGGCCTGTTTCAACTGCGACAACTGCGAGGAAATCCTCGATTGCCCCATCGAGAGGATCTCCTGCAACTCAACCACAGAAAGATCCTCCTGCTGAAGTAATGCAAGAATCCTTACCCGTGTTGGATCTCCGATAAGTCGGAGGGTTTTTAGAATTGACGACATGCCCGCTCCATGCAATGTATCAACGAATCAAGATTTGTAAATACGACCATGTCAGACTCTTATATTTTCTCGTCAGAATCCGTGACCGAAGGTCATCCGGACAAAGTATGTGACACCATTTCCGATTCCATCGTGGATGCGTGTTTTGCACAGGATACCGCTTCTCGCGTTGCTTGTGAAACAATGGTAAAAGACAATCTCGTCGTTCTCGGCGGGGAGATTACTACCAGGGCTAAATTCGATTATCAGGAAGTTGTTCGCGATGCGATCACAGAAATCGGATACACCAACGATGACTGCAAATTCAATGCAGAGAATTTCTTTTTCACCAATGCATTGGGTCAGCAATCTCCTGACATCGCTCAGGGTGTGGACGCAACTGCTGCTGATGACAAACAGACCGAAGAGCAGGGTGCGGGCGATCAGGGCATCATGTTTGGATACGCCTGCAGAGAGACGGAAGCTCTCATGCCGGCTCCGATCGCTTATTCGCACAAGCTCGGTAGAGCAATCACCGATCTTCGTAAGAGCGGAAAGCACGCCTGGCTTCGACCTGATAATAAAACTCAGGTCTCGATTGAATATGTCGACGGAAAACCAAACCGCATCACTGCAGTAGTGGTTTCGACTCAACATTCAGCTGACATCGGAACGGCTGAAATCCGTGAGATCCTTAAGAGAGACCTCATCGATGCTGAGCTTCCCGGCGATCTTCTTACCGAAGACACCGAATATCTCATCAACCCAACCGGATTATTCATTATCGGCGGGCCTGAAGGTGATTGCGGTCTGACCGGACGCAAAATTATCGTTGATACCTACGGTGGTATGGGCCGTCACGGTGGTGGTGCTTTTTCCGGAAAAGATCCAAGTAAAGTTGATCGCTCTGCTGCTTACATGTCACGCTACGTTGCGAAGAATGTGGTTGCGGCCGGTCTTGCTGATCGCTGTGAACTCCAGCTCGCCTACGCCATCGGTCACCCTGATCCTGTCAGTGTTCGTGTCGATACTTTCGGCACCAACGAAGTCGACGAAGCGAAGATCGAGAAAGCTGTCAGCGAAGTTTTCTCCTTCAAGCCTGCGGATTTTATCTCTCACTTGAATCTGCTTCGCCCGATCTATCGTAAGACAACCAACTACGGGCACTTCGGTCGCGAAGACGATCTGGATTCTCTCACCTGGGAGAAAACCGACAAAGTCGACGATTTGAAATCGGCCTGTTCTTAATTTTTACACAAAGAGATTTATACAAATGAGTGATACACAGGACTACAAAGTAGCCGACATCAGCCTGGCTGACTTCGGGCGCAAAGAGATCGAAGTCGCAGAGCAGGAAATGCCCGGCCTCATGGAAACCCGTCGCAAATACGCGGCCGATAAACCGCTCAAAGGAGTTCGCATCATGGGGTCTCTCCACATGACGATTCAGACAGCGGTTCTTATCGAAACGCTTGTCGAACTCGGTGCCGATGTTCGCTGGTGCAGTTGTAATATTTTCTCCACTCAGGATCACGCTGCTGCTGCAATTGCTGTTTCAGGTGTTCCTGTTTTTGCCTGGAAAGGCGAGACGCTGGAAGAATACTGGCAGTGCACCGAGTCAGCTTTGACCTGGCCAGACGGAAGCGGTCCTGAAATGATCGTCGATGACGGCGGTGATGCGACGCTCCTCATTCACAAAGGCGCTGAGCTCGAAAAAGGTGATCGTTCTTTCGTTGATGGTGAAGCCGGAAGTGAAGAGGAAGCCGTGATTCAGCAGCTTCTTATTAAGATCCTTGGCGAGAATCCTCAAAAATGGACGAATTACATGAAAGACTGGAAAGGTGTTTCTGAGGAAACCACCACTGGTGTTCATCGCCTTTATCAAATGTCCGAAGCCGGAACACTTCGCATTCCTGCAATCAACGTGAACGATTCGGTGACCAAGTCGAAATTCGACAACCTCTACGGTTGCCGTGAATCACTCGTCGACGGCATCAAGCGTGCTACTGACGTAATGATCGCCGGTAAAGTCGCCGTTGTCTGCGGATACGGTGATGTTGGTAAAGGTTGTGCACAAACTCTCGCATCTTTCGGTGCTCAGATTGTGATCACTGAGATCGACCCAATCTGTGCTCTTCAGGCCGCCATGGAAGGATATCGCGTTCTGCCGATCGAGGACACTCTCGGATGGGCTGACATCTACGTGACCACTACCGGGAACAAAGACATCATCTGCCTTGAGCATCTCACGAAGATGAAAGATCAGGCCATCGTTTGTAATATCGGTCACTTCGACAATGAGATCGAAGTTGCTGCCTTGAACAATCTCGAAGGCGTTAAGAAAGAGGAAATCAAACCTCAGGTGGATCGCTACACACTTCCGAACGGCAATCAGCTCTTCATGCTTGCCGAAGGTCGTCTCGTGAACCTTGGTTGTGCCACTGGTCACCCAAGCTTCGTGATGTCCAACAGCTTCACCAATCAGACCCTTGCTCAGATTGACCTTTGGAAGAACAAAGAAGTATACGCCCCCGGTGTTTACGTTCTTCCCAAGAAGCTTGATGAGGAAGTCGCCCGACTCCACCTCGATAAGATTGGAGCCAAGCTTACCAAGCTGTCACAGGAGCAGGCCGACTACATCGGCGTTCCAGTTGATGGCCCTTACAAGCCGGAATTGTATCGCTACTAAGCGGTATCTTTCCCCTACGATTTAAAGAGGTCGGCACTGGTTGCCGGCCTTTTTTTTGTACTTTTGTGACTCTTTTTAAGAAAAAGTCCTCTATAATCAGTAAGCAGAGGTTCAGGAGATTTGAAGGAACAAACCAAAGCAGGTCCTCTTCGTAAGGATGAGGATGCAGAATTAATTGCCCGTTGTCTGGCTGAATTGCCGGGGAAAACGGACGCTTACTATGAGTTACTCCAAAAATATGAAGGAATGGTCTACAGCACCTGTTATCGAATGCTTGGTAGTCGCCAGGAGGCCGAAGAGGCCTGCCAGGATACTTTTCTCAGAATTTTTCATAAGCTCTACCAGTTCGAGGGTAGAGCTTCGTTTAAAACGTGGATGTTCCGCATCGCCTGCAATTTTTGCATGACGCGTCGGCGAAAGCTGGCAACAAACCGGGAAAGAAAAAATAAGGTAGGTGATGAAATCGTCCATAACGCAGAGGAGACGAAGCGGGATGCTCTTCCGGGAGTTCCTGATAATAATGCCGAGTCTGTGCATGAGGCGCTCCGGGATATGAAAGAGGAGGAAAGGGAAATCATCACCCTGAGATTCATCTCCGAGTTGAGTCTGGAAGAAATGGCGGAAATTCTCGATCTGAAATTGAGCGCTACGAAGATGCGCCTTTATCGGGCCATGGAAAAATTTAAGAAGGTCTACAGGAATCGGGAAGCATTACAAAAGGAGGCAGAGGATGGAAAAAGATGAAGTGCAAGTGTCTGACGAAGTGTTCGAAGTAACCGAAAGAGAAATTGAAGAAATGCTGGCGGGGATCACAGAGGAGTGTGAGTCGTCGACCGAGCGAATGGAAAGCATCATGAAAAGGGTGAAAGTCGAAGCATTGTTGAAGGAGTCGACTGACTTTGTGGCGGAAGGGGTTGGCAAAGGGCTGAAAGGCATCGCCGATACTCTGAAGAGCATCGTTAAGAAAGATCAGGACCCTCCCAAAAGGTCCTACTGACCGTCCGTCAGGAATGGTTTTCTCCAGAATCGTGCATTTTGCGTGATTGGAGTTTGCTTCCAAGGGAAAGTTAGATTCCCTTGCATGAGTTCATTTCCCTGAATTCATGCAAACATTTATCGCTCAACAAGCCACAGATGAGGGCGTTGCTGAGGCAACAGCCAATGGTTTCTCCAATATGGGTCGACTTTTGATCGACCAATTCGCCGGAATGGGGCGCGATTTTATCGAGTATCTGCCGGTTCTGGTTATCGGACTAGTCCTCCTCATTGCCGGAGTTCTCATCGCCAAAGTCATCCGGGCGATCATCGCCAAAATTGGTCGCAAATTCATGTTGGATGCGGCTTCGGAAAAGCTCGGAATCAAGGACGCCCTGGCCAGACTTGGTCTTCATGCGCCGATGTCGAAATTGATCGCGAATCTGATCTACTGGATCATGATCATCTTTTTCCTGAAATCAGCGACTGATATCATGGGGATCAAAGACATCTCGACGGCGATCAATAATTTTATCGCCTTCCTTCCGAGACTGTTCATCTCAGCTTTTATTCTACTCGGTGGAATGATGGTTACTGATCTCGCCCGCGGATTTGTCAGAACCACCCTTGAGAAAATCGAATTCGATTACGGTGGGCTTGTTGCCAACTTCTTTTACGGACTGCTCGCGATCATGATCATCACGGTGGTTCTTGGTCAGTTGGGAATCGAGGCGGAGCTTCTCAATGCCACCGTTAAAATTTTCCTGGGGGCAATCAGTTTGGCGATTGCCATTGCATTGGGATTCGGTCTTCGTCCGGTCGCCCGAAATGTGGTTTCAGGAGTCTATGCCCGTGATCTGTTTACGCCCGGTTCCATTATTGAGGTGGACGGAGTGGAAGCAACTGTCGTTGAAGTCGGGGCCGTCGCGACTCGTCTTGAGCAAGGCGGAAACCGGTTTTTCGTAATCCCGAACAGCCACCTGGTTTCCGAGATCACCAAGGGAAAACACGGGATCTCCAATTATTCGGAAAAAAGTGACTGAAGTTGTGACTTAAGTGGAAGTCTAAGATGTCTATGCCGGTGGCGGGAGCGATTTATTTCCTCCTGCCTCCCCCCAAATGTGGCCCGCAAGGGTTTGCTGCCGGCGTCGTTCTACTGTGCTCCACGGTTCCTCCAAAAAGGGCGATGTCGGCAGCGCTATTTTTGAGAGTGAATTATTTCACCCGGGTGAGGCTTTCTTCGCCCTTTTTGAGAAATTTTTCAGGATCCTCTGAAATCAGTTCAACCACATCGGTTCCCTTATCGATTCGCAACATGGTCGAATAGCGTTGCTTCTCGATTTCACCCTTTAATTTTCCTGTCGAGATCAAGTTTTGGAACTCTTTGATTTGCGGAAGGTAGATCCAGAGTGTGTCCTCATTTTCCAGCTGACAGGCACCGAAAAACCAAAAGGTCTCGTCGCTGTCTGAGTCCTTCGGGAGAAAGGAGAGATATATCCAATCCCCTTTTTTTACCGCGCGAAGATCCGCTTTTTTTGTCTCTTCGTCCTCCACCCAGGATATTTCTCCCGTGCCCTCGTCTGAAAATTTAACCAGAAGTAAATCCCCTTCTTCGTTTTTCCACTGACCCTCCAGATCACTCTTGAGTCCGTCGGTAACATCGATGGAGACCGGAGTCTTCGTGAGCACCGCGTCGCACCCGGCCATCGCGATTGCAGTCGCGGCACAGCTTATCCAGTATTGAATTTTCATTCCTCTTTTCCTTTCGTTTTCGGTGGGATTTCCATTTTCAACTCCCTTGCCAGAAAGCTCCATTCATCGACTGTTTCTTCGATCGCTTTGGAAGTAGGTTTTCCGGCTCCGTGCCCCGCCTTGGTTTCGATTCGCAGCAGAATGGGAGAGTCGCCGCTTTGAGCGTTTTGCAGCGCTGCGCCGAATTTGAAGCTGTGCGCCGGGAAAACCCGATCATCGTGATCCGCAGTCGTGATCAACAAGGGAGGATAGGGAGCATCTGTCTGCACGGTATGATAAGGGGAATAAGCGAGAAGAGCGGGGAATTCCTCTGCCTTGTCCGGATCTCCAAAATCAGAAGTCCATGCCCAGCCAATCGTGAACTTATGAAATCGCAGCATGTCAAAAACCCCGACCGCGGCAATGCCTGCACCAAAAAGATCGGGGCGCTGGTTGAAGCAGGCTCCCACTAATAATCCCCCATTGGATCCGCCGGCGATAGCGAGTCTCGAAGTCTGCGTGTATTTCTCATCGATCAAATACTCTGCGGCTGCGATGAAATCATTGAAGACATTTTGCTTTCGATCTTTGGTCCCGGCCTCGTGCCATTCTTCGCCGTATTCTCCGCCACCACGAAGATTCGCGACTGCATGGACTCCGCCCATTTCCAACCAGGTGGCGATGCTGGTGGAGTAGGATGGAGTGAGCGAAATGTTGAATCCGCCGTAGCCGTAGAGTCTCACCGGGTTGTTTCCATCTTTAACCAGATCCTTGCGATGAGTGATAAACATCGGGATCCTGGTCCCGTCTTTCGTCGGGTAAAAAACCTGCCTGGTGATGTACTTGCCACTGTCAAAAGCGACTTCAGGCTTGGCAAAAATTTCCTCTGAACCGCTTTCCAGATTGTAGCGATAAATCGTTCCCGGCTCAGTGTAGCTGGTGAAATAATAGAATGTATCCGTCAGATCTCGTTTCCCGCCAAAGCCGTAGATGGAGCCAACTCCGGGGAACTCGACATCATTCAGAAATTTCCCTTTCAGATCGAAGACCTTCACCTGCGTCTGCACGTCGACGAGGTAGCTGATGTAAAACCGGTCTCCTAACAAAGAGACATCATCGATAGAGTTTTCGGCTTCAGCCAGGATCTCGACCGGCTCCGGATTTTCCTGTGAAACATCGATGGAAATGAGACGACCTTTGGGCGCATCGAGATCGGTTTTGAAGTAGAACAGGGGGCCGTCGTTTCCGAGAATGCTGTATTCGTTGTCGAAGTGGGGGATTAGCTCGACGACTTTTGAATCCGCAGCGCTCAGGTCGCGATAGAAAAAAGCGTTCTCGCTCCCGGAAGCCTTCCAAATGGAATGGGTCAGGTATTTCGCGTCTTCGGTCACCCAGTTACTGAAGCCCCACTTCGGCTCGTCCGGACGTTCGTAGACGATGCGATCCTTACTCTGAGGAGTGTTGACCTTATGATAGTAGACCTTCTGATTTTCATTCACGGATTCAAGCTCATCACCTTCTCCGGGTTCCGGATAGCGGCTGTAGTAAAACCCTTCCCCTTTGCGATCCCAGGAAGCTCCGCTGAACTTCACCCATTTAATTTCTTCATCGAGATCCTTTCCCGTTTTCACTTCGCGGACCCGCCACACCGACCAGTCGGAGCCGCCCTCGGACAGAGCATAGGCGATCCATTTTCCATCTTCGCTGATCGAATAACCAGAGAGTGCCACCGTTCCGTCATCGGACAGTGCGTTGGGATTCAGCAACTCTTGCGCTTCGGCATCGGCTTTATCCTCTTTCCAGAAAAGAATCCCCTGGTTCTGCAATCCCGTTTTCTTCGTGTAAAACAATCGGCCGCCTGCCTGACGGGGAATACTGTATTTGTCGTATTCCCACAGCTCCGTCATTTTCTTTTCGATCCATTCCTGTCCGGGAGTTTCAGAAAAATACTTTCCGGAAATCGCATTTTGCTGAGCGATCCATTTCCCGGTCTCTTCCGAATCGACATCCTCCAGCCAACGATATGGATCTGCTACCTTTGTTCCATGGAGAGTTTCCACAAGATTATCACGGCGGGCGTTGGGGTAATCAGGGCGCTGGGCGTGAAGAGACATGGTGAAAAGGAAAAATACTGCGAACGCTGAAATCCGGATCATGAGGGAAATCTCCCGCGATGTGGAGCTTTCGTAAAGCAGTGATTCCACAGGAATACCGAATCGGAAAATGAGGATTACTCCTCCTCTTTTACTTTCGTGGGAACGATATGAAGCAGGCGGGAAGCCACCTTCTGACCCATAGGGACCTGCATTTTCATTCCGGGTTGTCCCGGGGCAGGTAGCTCCAGAGTCATGGAAACAGTTTGCTCGCTGTAGCGGATCATTTTGATCTCAGGATCAAAATACATTTTTCCGACGACGGTTGTGCCGTCAAAATTTCCTGTTCCGGCACCTCCGCTCATCGTTCCTGAGAACTCGATTTGGATGCAGGGATATCCCTCATAGTCAAAGGGGCCGAGATGTCGGTAGGTGATGTCAAAATCGAGCTTTCCTGCCTGGCTGACCTCTTTCTCGCCTTTCAATACCCACTCATCTCCCGGTTTTACGGGGTCCGGGGCAAAGCCCTGGGGAATGCTGCCGACCAGTTGTTTGAGTTCATCGGGACCAAATTGAGGCATGCCTGGAAGTGGAGTGGCGGCGCCCACTCTTCCGCCTTCCCGGGAATCCACGATTCTCATTTTCGGATCCAGTTGCAAGATAACCCAGCGGTTCACCGCCGATTGAAAATGTTTTCCCAGGGTGGTTTCTTTGTCTTCCGCCTTAAAAGAATCATAGCTCACGGTTTTTTGACCGGATTTTATCGAGACGAACAATTTCTCAGTCAGCGCCCGGATTGCCACGCCCGGTTTACCGGCTGCGCGATCAGATGCCTCCAGTCGGGCTTGTTGCTCGACCTTTACTTCACGGCGCCCTCTTCCGGGAATGTCCATACGGATTCCCGATACCGAGACGAAGCGGTAGGTTTGGCCCTTGAGGAATTTTGGAGCGAGAACTTTTCCCGAAGGGGCGTTTGTCCCTTCAGGCGCCGGAATATCCGTCGAAATATTTTGCGCATCGATATGACCCGGCAAAACCGGAATCAGCAGGGCGGAAAGGAGAAGGAAACCTGTCGGGGGGAATTTCACTTCCAAACTGGACCACAATCCGGCAATCAAGGCAATCAAATCAAATCACTCCACCTTTGAGTTCTGCCATTCTGGCTGTCTTGTCAGGCGCCCGCATCAGGGCTTCACCCACGAGGATTGCATCTGCTCCCCATTCTTTTACGCGTGCTGCGTCCTCGCCAGAATGGATTCCGCTTTCGCTAACCAAAATGCAATCGGGTCCGACTTCTTCGCTGAGAGCTTCAGTGCTGTGAAGGTCCACTTTAAAAGTTTTCAGATTGCGGTTATTCACCCCGATAATCTTAGCGTCGGTTTCCAGCGCTCGTTCCATCTCTTCGAGATCGTGGACCTCTACCAGAACATCGAGCTGATAGTTTTGGGCGACATCCAGTAGGTGGAACAGCTCATCCTGCTCCAGTGCTCCAACGATCAAAAGGATCGCATCTGCCCCTGCAATGACCGCTTCGTAAATCTGAACCTCATGAAGGATGAAATCTTTTCGGAGCAACGGTAAGTCCACCGCTGCCCGGATTTTGGGAAGATAGGAAAGGTGGCCCTGAAAGTATTTTTCGTCCGTCAGCACCGAAATCGCACTGGCTCCGGCCTCCTGATATTCTTTGGCAATGGCAACGGGATCAAAATTTTCCGCAATTACCCCGGCGGAAGGAGACGCTTTTTTCACCTCGGCAATCACCGCCATCTCAAAAGTGCCATAGCCCACGCCTTCCTCCTGATCCCTTATGCCACCGCCCAGCGCCGTGTAAAAGGATCGGAAATCTTCGCGATCCTGAGCTCCATATTTCAACTTATTGAGACGTGGAAGAAGCGCTTCAATCTCCTCCAGCTTGTCTTTAAGAATTTCGTCGAGTTTGTTTCCGAATGTTTGCATAGCCGTCGATTGGGCATCCATAGACCGACCGGCAGGACGTCGCCAGCGGATTTTAAAAATTTGCCTTGAAAATGCCTTTTATCCATCCAAATTAGCGTCCGCACCGCTCAAATGGGTGGTGAATGCGGGTGTAGCTCAGTGGTAGAGCGCGACCTTGCCAAGGTCGATGTCGTGAGTTCGAATCTCATCACCCGCTCCATTTTTTCAATCAAGCCGGTTCCGGCGAACTTTCTTTCTTCCATGGAACCGCTTTATCGATGGTCCAAATTCGTGACCGAAGATCAACTCGATGAATGGGAGACCAAACTCATTATCGAAGATGTGGTCTACTCCTCTGAAATGCTGGTGGGGCGAGAGCGCTGGCAGCTGTCGAGCTTTCAACAATCGAAAGAACGGGCTGAAGGCTTGAAGAAAAAATTCGGAGGCGGAATTACTGAGATCGAAGAGGAGTCCTGGTATCCGAAGCAAGCTACGGAGATTGGTCCGGTGTTGAGGATTCGGGATCGCATCGTCGTCACCGAAACGGATGATCCTGAACTCTTGGGAAAAGTGATCAAGGACAATCCGGATCGCATAGTGCTGAGCTTTCCGCCCCAACTTGCCTTCGGAACCGGAGCGCATCCTACGACCGCAGGCTGTCTGCGATTTCTCACAGACTTTAGAATCTCTTGTGGGGAAAACCCCTGGCGAGTTCTCGATCTCGGATGCGGTAGCGGGATTCTTGCAATTGCAGCAGCAAAATTGGGGGCGACAGACATCGTGGCGATTGAAAACGACGGCATGGCACTCGGTTACGCGATCAAAAATGCGGAGCGTCACGGAGTCGCCGATCAAATTACTTTTCTCGAAGCTGACGCCATAGAGTGGCTCAAAGACAAAAAGAACGGGCCTTTCGATCTGATCGCGGCAAATCTCTTCAGCTCTCTCCTCATCGAAATCCTTCCCACGGTGGGGAATGTCGCCACCGAAGAGGCTGGAATTATTCTTTCCGGATTCCTCTCCTCACAGGCCAGTGAAGTGACTCTGGCTGCAAAAGCAGCAAAATTTCCTCTCAAGGATTTCCTGCGAAGAGGGAAATGGGTCGCTGGTGTTGGAAAGCGGATCTGAATTCGTTCTGCCGCTCCGGCTGCTCTTACCTAAACCCGGCACATGCCGCTCTTCTTCGTTTCCCGGGGGAACGTGCAGTCGATTCAAGCCAGTCCTGCCGCATCCAATGTTTTACGCCCTTGCGGATTGCGTCATTTCGAAAAAATCGGCTATAGTGTCGCTACCCGCCTTTCCGTCATGCACCAATCCGTGTCACTCAATGTTATCCGAACTTTCTTTGTCGTGGTCGCGACAGCGATTGGTGTTTCCATTTCCATGGGCGAGTCGCTCAACCTCGGGTGGCTGGGAGCACTTTGCGGTCTCGGCTTCGGGCTGTTCGTAGTGATCGTTGATCTATCCCTGAGAAATTTCAGCATCCGCGGATTTTCCACCGGCACTTTCGGTCTGCTGATCGGGTTACTCTGCGCCTGGCTCGTAACAAGAATCGGTTTCTTTCAATCCGGGTGGATCGTCCAGTTCCCGCTCGCTGCCGAAATTTTTAATTTGGCTGTGTATCTCGGGTTCGGTTTCATCGGCATGATGCTCGCGATTCGAAGCAAGCGAGAGGAATTTTCCCTTCTCATTCCCTATGTTCGTTTCCGTCAGGATTCCCTGCAGGAGCTGCCCATTCTCCTCGACAGCAATGTCATTATTGACGGTCGGGTTCCAGGGCTTTGCTCGACAGGATTTCTCGGAGGATCGTTAATCGTTCCCCGTTTTGTTCTCGATGAATTGCAAGCTCTGGGGGATTCCTCCGACGAATTGAAACGTTCCCGGGGAAAACGTGGACTCGAATGCCTGAAACGGATGCAGGCCAATGACCGTCTTTCCGTGGAAATTCACGAAGATGAGTCCTCCAATGGGGATTCGGTAGATGCCCGCTTGATCGAGTTGGGATCCCGGATGGGTGCGAGGATTTTGACGAATGATGCCAATCTCGCCAAGGTCGCTCGATTGAAAGATGTTTCCGTATTGAGTGTCAACGAGTTGGCGATGGCGGTAAAGCCGACCGTCGCCCCCGGTGATGAACTCGATTTGGAGTTGGTCAAAGAGGGGAAAGATGAGCACCAGGCTGTCGGCTATCTACCTGACGGCACCATGATTGTCGTGAATCAGGGGATTACCCACCTCGGATCGACCCGTTCGGTTGTCGTTGCCGGTGCCGTGCAAACCAGCGCTGGAAGGCTGATTTTTGCCGAGTTGAAGGTCTGAGTGGGCAGGAACTTCGATTTTCGATTTTGGATCTGCTAAAATTGCAGTAGGAATGGGGGCAAATCGGATTATTGAATTCTGATTTTTGTCCTCTGACCACTGCAATCATGACCTCCAGCGAACTACGCCAATCATTCCTCGATTTTTTCGAATCGAAAAAGCACACCAGTGTGTCTTCGGCTTCTCTGATGCCGACCTCGCCAAACCTGCTTTTTACGAACGCGGGAATGAATCAGTTTATTCCTTATTTCCTGGGAACCGAAGCGGCTCCCTACGATCCACCGCGTGCTGCTGATACCCAGAAGTGCATTCGCGCCGGAGGAAAGCACAACGATCTTGAGGATGTCGGTTACGACACTTACCACCACACCTTTTTCGAAATGCTCGGAAACTGGAGTTTTGGTGATTACTTCAAAGAAGAAGCGATTTCCTGGGGTTGGGAATTGCTAACCGAAGTCTGGAAACTTCCGCCGAACCGTCTTTACGCGACTGTCTACTCTCCCGATAAAGGCGATCCCGCTGAATTTGACCAGGACGCCTACGACATCTGGGCCGGTATCTTTGAGAAAGCCGGACTCGATCCAAAGGTCCACATCGTCAACGGTAACAAGAAGGATAACTTCTGGATGATGGGAGAAACGGGTCCCTGCGGTCCGTGTTCGGAACTGCACGTCGACCTGACTCCTGACGGCGATACCAAAGGATCGCTCGTCAACATGGACGACGCTCGCTGTATCGAAGTGTGGAACCTCGTGTTCATTCAGTTCAATGCGAATGAAGACGGTACCTTTCGCCCGCTGCCGGCTTGCCACGTCGACACCGGCATGGGTTTCGAGCGTATTTGTTCGATCGTCCAGGGAACCAAAGGGCTCACTGATTTTTCCAATCTCGTGTCCAACTACGACACTGACGTGTTCTCTCCGATTTTTGAGAAGTTGTCGGAGATGAGCGGGAAGAAATACACCGCTACCGTGCCGGAAGGCGGGAAGCGGAGCAATCTCACGGAGCAGGAACAGATCGACATTGCCTTCCGCGTGATCGGGGATCATATCCGTACGACCAGCTTTTCCATCGCCGACGGTATCGAGCAGGGCAATGGCGGTCGCAATTATGTGATTCGGAACATTCTTCGCCGAGCTGTTCGCTTCGGCCGGATTCTTGGCTTCGGAGCCGATGAATCTTTTCTCTACCAACTTGTCCCGATACTCGTCGTTGAGTTCGGGGATGTGTTCCCTGAATTGAAAACCCGTCAGGAGAAGATTACGGAAACGCTTCTCGCTGAAGAGGAGCAATTCAATCGGACTCTCGACCGTGGACTGAAACTCTTCGATGATGCTGCCGACAAAGTAAGCCAGGGCGAAAATTTCCCGGCCGAAACTGTGGTCAAACTTTGGGAGACCTATGGTTTCCCGACCGACCTCACGACACTGCTCCTCGACGAGCGCAGCCTCAAAGTCGAATCCGAAGAAGTGGAACGTCTCGTTCAGGCTCACAAGGACACCGGATCCGAAGGGCAGAAGTCCCAGGTCGTCAGCGCCGTTTCCATCGAGACTGACGTTGTCACCGAGTTTGTGGGATTCGAAAAAGATGAATGCGAAGCAGAAGTGAAAGAGTGGATCGAAAACGATGACGGCATTTTTGCGGTTGTTAGCTGCAGTCCGTTCTACATTGAAAAAGGCGGACAGCTTGGCGATACCGGAACCCTGACTGTCGGCGATGAAACGGCGGAAGTGGCTGCGGTCTTCGGCGTGGGAGAAGCGACTGTTTTGCAGCTCGATCAGAAGCCGTCAACCGACAGCAAAAGTGTGACTCTGAAAGTCGACACCGACCGCCGCCGGGCAATCGAATCTCACCATACCGCTACGCACCTTTTTCATTGGGCATTGCACGAAGTGGTCAATCCTGACGCAACTCAGCAAGGGTCGCTTGTCGCGCCGGATCGCCTGCGTTTTGACTTCAATTCCAAGGCCTTGAATGCTGATCAACTTCGCAAAATTGAGAGCGACGTAAACGCGACAATTGATGCGAATGATACCGTCAGCTGGAAGGAAGTTCCGCAGTCGGCGATCAAAGACAATCCGAAGATCATGCAATTCTTCGGTGACAAATATGGCGACCTCGTCCGGGTTGTTCAGATTGGCGGTAAGCCAGGTGAATTCGACGGCTACTCCATGGAGCTTTGCGGGGGAACTCATACCCGCAACACCGGCGATATCGGATTTTTCAAAATCAAAAGCGAAGGAGCTGTCGCTGCCGGGATCCGACGGATCGAAGCGGTCTGTGGTGAATCTGCGAGTGCCTTGATTCAGGATCAGGCAGAAGCAACTGCTGCAGACGCAAGCGATGCTCTCGCCAAATTAGATTCCGTGAATGCCAAGCTCAAAGCGATCGACAAGCCAACTGTCGATGCCGGGCAGGGCGACGATTTTCTGAAAGAAATCCAGAGTGATTTGTCAGAAGGGAACCTTTCCGCAGCGGACAAAAAACTGAACGCGTTTCAAACCCATCGGGATGAGCTCAAGGCCAAAGCGATTCAAGCAGACAAGTCTTTGAAAAAAGCATCCGCCGGAGCCGCCGCTTCCATCGCTGCGCAATGGTACACTGATGAGATCGAAGGTCTCTCCGGAAATGTCTACGCAGGAATTCTCCCCGGAGATTCACCCGCGCTCTTGCAGGAAGCGATCAACACAATCAAATCACGTCAATTCGAAGGAGCCGTCGCTGTTGGTCTTCTCGACGATGGCGGTACGCTGCATTTTGGAGCCATCGTTCACGACAGCCTCACCGGACAATTCAAGGCCGGCGACATCGTCCGTGAATCCCTCGCCGAAGCCAATGGCAAAGGCGGAGGGAAACCCGAGATGGCGCGTGGCGCTGCTCAGAATGCGGCCGGGAAAGCCGACGACGTGATTGCGAAGGCGAAGGAATTGCTGGGTGCGTAAATCGTAGGACGGAATGCCATTCCGTTCCTCTGCCTATCCGCCGGAGCATTGGCGGGATTCTCCGAAACGGAATGGCATTCCGTGTTACTTTCGTCGTTCGCTACTTTACCCGTGCCAACTTGATAATCCGTCCATCGGTATTCCAGTCCTGGACGAAGAGATTGCCGTCATTGTCCCAGTAGGAACCGTGGGTGCCGCTGAAGACGCCTTCGATCCAGTCAGCTTGCTTCACGCCGAAGGAGCCGCGGGTCTTGGGGTTGGAGTTGTGGCCGAGGACGGCAATGATGGTATTGCTTTTGTCGAGGATCACGACCCGACCGTGCAAGTCCGGAACGGAAACATAATCCCCCTGAATTGCGACCGATGTCGGCATCCCGAGACCGGTGACGACGACTTCGATAAACTCACCGTCCAGGCTGTAATGAAGCAAGCGCCCTTTCGGTTTGTGATTGCGGTCGCAAACCAGGAGTCGTGGCGGATCGTAGCGCGTGTCGAGCGTCATGCCGTGGGCAGTGTTGAACTGCTTCAACTCGTTTCCCTTTTCCCCGAAGTGACTCAGGTATTTCCCAGTCTTGTCGAATCGGAAGATCCGGTTGCTGGCGTATCCGTCGGATAGATAAATGTCGCCGTTGGCAGTAACGGTGATCGCGGTGGGACTGAATTTGTCGAGCGGGTTGAGTCCTGATTCCTTCGGAAAAGGAAGCAGCATTACAATTTCCCCGTCGCTCGCCCGGAACTTCATTCCTTCGCGGTTCTTGTTGCGAGCGGCGTAAATGTATTCCGTGCCGTCTTCCACCCGGATCTCGACGTCGTGCATATTTGCGTATTCCTCTCCGACGAATTCGCGGATCACTTCTCCTTCCGGCGAGAAAACGACCACGCCTTTGTTGGCACTCACGTAAACGTTTCCTTCTTTATCGACCACCACGCCACCATGAGTAGGGCCCAGAACTGATTTTCCATTTTCATCCAGTCCCCAACCCGGAACCGTGTCGAAGGTCATGATTCCTGTTCCCATCCGAACGGGTTCCGTCGTTTTCTCCAGTTCCGGTTTTGGTTCAGGCTTGTTTGTTTCAACGGATGCCGTTTCAGTTTGCGGTGCCGTTGCAGGCGAAGGCTCAGCAGTCAGCTTATTCTCCTTTTCGGACTCGTTCGAATCCTGACAGGCGATGAGAGTGAACAGGCAAAGAGCGAGGGTAAACGGGAGCAGGATGCAAAATTTCTTCATGGTCACCATGAAATCGGACAATCCACCGTCTGTCGATGGCGCAATGGAGATTTTTCGAGGATGGTCGAGGGGAAATCTCAGGTCATACAGGTAACAGAAAAGCGAACGAAGGCTGGCTGGATTAGGGGTTCCCTTTTGCGTTGGAAATGCCGTAGGGTGGTCGTGAAATGGTCCGATCTCATCTGTCTAAATCCCTGTGCTTCTCCGCGCTAATTATCTTTCCAGTTTTGGTCGATGCGGAAGAATTGCCTCCCGAACATGCCGCTCGCATGAAAGCCGGGACGGAGCTTTTCAAGAAATCAATTCGTCCAGCACTGGTTGAGAATTGCTTGAAATGTCATGGCGATGAAAAGGTGCGTTCGGGGCTTGATGTTTCCTCCCGCGAATTGCTTCTGAAGGGCGGCGACACGGGCGATGCCATTGATTTGGAAAAGCCGGAGAACAGCTTCCTGCTCGCACTCATCAAGCATGAGGAGGAGCCGGAGATGCCACCGAAAAAGGACAAGCTTCCGGATTCCCTGATCGCAGATTTTCAAAAGTGGATCGAGCTCGGCGCGCCCTACGACAAACCACTTCTTGAGAAGAAAAGCGACAAGCCAGCCGAGATGCGGGTGACTGACAGCGATAGGGAATTTTGGTCTTTCCAGCCGCTGGCAAATACCGAGCCGCCAAAAGTGGAGGGCGACTGGGCGAAGACAGAGATTGATCAGTTTGTTTTCGCAAAACTAAGCGAGGAGAAACTCGCTCCGAATCCGCCAGCCATCGACTCAGCGCGGATCCGTCGGGCCTATCTCGATGTGATCGGTCTGCCACCGACTCCGGAACAGGCGAAGGCGGCATTGTCGATGACCCATGCGGAGTTGGTTGATGATTTGCTCGCCAGCCCGCACTACGGCGAACGCTGGGCGCGCCATTGGCTCGACGCAGCCCGCTTTGCGGAGAGCCATGGTTTCGAGCAGGATTATGACCGGAAGTTTGCCTATCACTATCGCGATTTTGTCATCAAGGCGCTCAATGCGGATATGCCCTGGGATCAGTTCATACGCTATCAGTTGGCTGGCGATGAAATCGCTCCCGAAGATCCACTGGCGCTGATGGCGACTGGTTTCCTCGGAGCCGGAGTCTTTCCCACTCAGCTAACGGAGAAGGAATTTGAAAGCGCGCGCTACGATGAACTCGACGACATGGCCGCAACAACGGGAACGGCGATGCTCGGGCTCACCATCGGTTGCGCTCGCTGTCATGATCACAAATTTGATCCGATCCCGGTGAAAGATTATTACCGCTTTGTCTCCACCTTTACGACGACGATTCGGAGTGAGGTTGATGTCGATCTCGATCCGGAATCCTATCGAGAGGATTTGAAAAAGTGGGAGATCGGGCATGCCATACTGCTATCCGAAAAAACCGCTTACGAAACGAAGCCCGAAGTGCTTGAGTCTTTCAATCAATGGCTCAAGACTGATGCGGCATCAGTCGTATCAAACAGTGACTGGACGATTCTGGATCCGGACGAAGCATCGTCCAGTCAACAGGCCACGACCCTCACGTCGCAGTCGGACGGTGTGGTCGTCGCCAGCGGAAAAGCTCCGGCAAAAGAGACTTACACCGTAAAATCCAGTCCGCGTCCCCAGGAGATCCTCTTTGTCAGAATCGAAGCCTTAAGCGATCCATCGATGAAGCGGAATGGACCGGGGCGGGCAGGTAATGGGAATTTTGCGCTCAGTCATTTCAAAGTTCTGACGGTTGATAAGAAAGGCAAGAAGCAGAATGTGAGCCTGATTTCAGCAGAAGCCACTCATCAGCAAAACGAGGGTAATCTGTCAGTGGCTTCCTCGATTGATGATGATTTTGACGGCACAGGATGGGCAGTCGACAAAGGAGGAATCGGAAAAGACCAAGCTGCGGTTTTCAAATTGAAGGACCCTCTTCAACTGGCCGAAGGTAAGTCTCTCCAATTCGAACTCAGATTTTCCAACAATGGGCAACACAGCATGGGCAAGTTTCGCCTGTCTATTAGTGGAAAAGAAAAACCTCCCGTGCTTGTCGGTGGCGGAATGTCCGAATCCCTGAGTAATGCGCTAACCGCATTGCTTACGGGTCGACTGATGCAGGAACATCGGAAAACGTTTTTTACCTACTTTGCGAAATCTGATCCTGCCTGGGTGAAAGTGGACGCCGATGTTCAGGAATCTTTGGCGAAGAAACCGCAGCCAAACCTCGCCAAAGTTCAGGTTACAAGCGAAGGGTTTCCTCCGACCAAACACCATGCCGACGGTCGCGGATTTCCCCATTTCTATCCGGAGACGCACTTGCTGAACCGGGGTGATCCAAACCAGAAATTGGCTGTCGCAGAATCGGGCTATCTTCAGGTGCTGATGCGCAACAACAAGTCGACTCCTGATTGGCAGGAAAGCCCGCCGCCGGATTGGAAGCGGACCAGTTACCGCAGGCTCGGCCTCGCAAACTGGATGAGCGATGTTGAGAACGGTGCCGGTCATCTTCTTGCGAGAGTCGCCGTCAACCGGATCTGGCACCATCATTTTGGACGTGGAATCGTATCGACCCCGAACGATTTTGGCCTGCAGGGAACGCTGCCTTCGCATCCCGAATTGCTCGATTATTTGGCTCAGCGATTCATTGCCGGCGGCTGGAGTGCCAAAGCGCTTCACCGCGATATCCTGCTCTCGGCGACTTGGCAACAGAGCAGCGCGCCTTCGGCTGAACACGCGGCGATTGATCCGGATAATCAATTTCTCTGGAGGTTTGCCCCTCGTCGCATTGAAGCTGAGATTGTGCGTGACTCGATCCTATCGGCCGCGGGTCAACTGGACGCTGAAATGTATGGGCCAGGGACTCTCAACGAAAGTCACCAACGCCGCAGTATCTACTTCATGATCAAACGCAGTCGGCTCGTTCCCATGATGCAGATCTTCGATCAACCCGAACCACTCGCCAGCCAGGGTAGTCGCCCCAGCACCACGATCGCTCCGCAGGCGCTGCTCTTCATGAACAATGCCCAGGTGGTCAAATGGGCGAATGCACTTGCTGTCAGCGTCGAATCGGAGGATACCGATGCCGCCGTTGGTGAACTCTATCTTCGAACGCTCAACCGCGACCCTGTCTCTTATACACATCTGACGCTGCCGACGAAGAGGATAGTGTAGAT
>CAJXQE010000067.1 GCA_913058215.1 uncultured Verrucomicrobiales bacterium | reverse complement strand
AGCCTCGGTCTCGTGGGCTCGGAGATGTGTATAAGAGACAGTCTTCGTTGAAGACAGCAAGATCGGGAAACACTTCGGCGACCTCTTCGGCGATGAGGCCATACTGAATCGGCTTTTTCCCGTCAGCGTAGTCCTGCTTGTAGCGGAAGGTAACCGGGCGCAGTTGGTGGAGACGGTTGCTGATTTCACTTTCGTCCATTTCGTGGATGTCCTCCTTGTAGCGGCGGGAGGAAGAGATCGTGCCGAGTTGACCATTGCTGTCGATCACCACGGCGATGGCGTCGTTCGCTCCGGTAGTCACGCCGCGTGTGCCGGAGAGGAATGCCCGGTTCTGGCCAGCGCCAATGCGGATCGTGTTTGATTCTGCAGCGACCCCTTCGTTGCCAATCATGATGTTGTAGGATCCCGTCGTCAGGTTCTTTCCGGAGTCAGTCCCCAGTGCGATATTGTTGTCACCGGTTGTGTTAAAGCGGAGGGCATTGGCACCGGTGGCGGTGTTCTCGCTTCCTGTTGTGTTGGACCGGAGCGCGTTGGCACCGTTCGCCGTGTTCCGGGAACCCGTGGTGTTGATTTCGAGCGTAAAGGTACCGGTGGCGGCATTCTGGTTTCCTGTGGTGTTGGATTCAAGAGCGGAGACTCCGTTGCCGGTATTTTGAACGCCGGACATCGTGAGATTTCCGGCGACAGGACCGGCGAAGAAATTGGCGGCACCGAAGCTGTGCAACAGGGTGCTGGATCCGGAGTAGATGACGCCCGTGGTGTCCGTTGACGAGGGGAGGGTCAGGTTGCCGTCAGCGAGTGAAGTATTCCCTGCCGAGAGTGTTTGCGCCGACAGCGCGTAACCCACGGAAGCGATCCTCCGGTCAGGAGTCAACAATTCGAAAGTCGTGCCGTCGTCCGCAGAAAACCACAGCCGAAGAGCGACATGAGAATTGTTCGCAAAGATTGTGGCCGGGACCGGGGGCATCGGCAAATCTCCGAGGAGCACACTGTAGTGCCCTTTGGAAACGGTCACCGAAACTGCGGCTGCAGGCTCGTTGCCGTTTGTGCTCGTGCCATCGTTGGACCAGAGAGTTGTTTCCAGGGCTGAGTTAACAAGCACAAACTTGAATTGACCGGCACCATCAAAATTGACGTTGTTGACGGCGATCCGACCCTGGTGACTGAGAATGCCGGGAGGATCGATGGCCCTGGTAATAAGGGGGAACGCCGTCGCCACAAAAAGAAGGGCTGCGATGCAGGCACGCCGGACGAAGCCGCCGGCGATCATCGTCCGCTCGCGGGAATTTTGGTGGAAGGCAGTTTGAAGAGAAGTTTGCATAGTATTTTGTTTTTCAGTTCCAGCAGGGGCCGACCGGAGTCATTCCGGAGTGCCTGCTACTAATGAACGCGAAATCCTGAGTCCGGATGACTCATCGAATTTTCAAAAAAAGATGATTTTTTTTCGCCGGCCGATGGTGGCGCGAGGATTCCCGACGCGATTCAGGCTCCCGGATTCCGGAATTCTCAACTGACGACAGTGAAACCCCGGCTCACTCCGCCAGACGCTTCACTCTGAGCTCAGAAACCTCCCAGCCTTCCGCCATCATGCCGAGAGCAATCCGGCCGGCACCGATCCCGTCAGCGGATTTGTTCCAGGCTGCGTTGTGGCTCAGCGCCGAGACAGGACCGGTCCATTCGTAGAGATCCTGATCATCGAGAAAAGCGGTCACCGTTGCCTGGTCCCCATCAAGCTGGACGATCAGATCCAGGACGTGCCATTCGGAATCGTTGATCTGCTTGCCCTCGATGGCATTGGCGAGAGCATTCAAGCGCTCGTCGTTGATCTGTTCCAGACCGGTGAATTTTCCCTGGTATCCATCCAGATCGAATCCGGCCATGCGATCTCCAATGGGCAATGCCACATGAAAAACTTTGCCTCTGGAGACCTCCCGGACCCGTGTCCGCAAGTGATAGCTGCAGTTGGAGAAATTGCCGGGTAGTCCCAACTTTCCGAACTCCTTTTCATTGGTGCTCGACACGATCCCATCCTTCATCCGCCAACCGTTTCCTTCGCTCTCGACAATCTCCGGTGTGAGGACAGAGAGAAGATCGCTCCAGCCTTCGGAGTCCGGTTCGGGTTCCTTTTCCGGCAGCATCGAGGCCAGTGAAGTTGGAGTCTCGGGTGGAGGGGCTTTCTCGAGGGGCTTCCCGGCATTTTCATCGAGCGGAACTGCATCAGCTTGTGGATCCTTCAGCGATTCCGGCTCCCAGATCATGGGATTCTCATCCACTGACGCACAGCTGAGAAGTTTTCCGCTGGGGCTGAAGGAAACGGAGAGAATATCAAAGGCGTGAGTGTGAAGCTCCTCGATCATCTGCCCGGAATCGAGATCCCAGAGCCGGATCTTCTGGTCGGTGGATGCCGTGGCGATGATCGGTCGGGTCGGGTGCCATCCGATGGCCGAGATCGTTCCATCATGGGCACGGAATTCCTGCCGGATGGCCAAAGTCTTCCCGTCGCGTATCCGCACCATCTTGTCCAAACCCGCTTCGGCAAACCGGCTTCCATCAGGATCAACCGCGATGCATTCGACAGGGGAATCTTCCTCCACCCTCTGAAGGAGATTTCCGGTTTCCGGGTCGCAAAGCACGATCCATTCTTCCGAGCCGGGTTCGAGCCTTTCCGCTTTCGCTGTGACCACCCCTACGATCCGCTTGTTGCTGAGCCAATCGACATCACGCCAACGCAGATAATCACCACGTTCGAGGTCGGCCAATTCACTAAGGTCGAGGTAATCCAGTCCTTTCAATGTAGACGTGCCGACTTTAGCCACTTTCCTCCCCCCGAAAGCGAGGACCAGATCTCCTGCAGGACTCATGCGGATTCCTAGAAGTCCACCGTGAGACCGAGTGGCGACATGCTGCACCTCCCCGATGGCGTCGCTGACCCGACGCACAGTGACAATCCGATTTGTCGATCCCCCGAATACTTGGCACATTGCAGCCCACTCGCCACCCGTGCTAACACTCACATTTCTCAGGTTTCCTTGCAGATGCCAAACAGGCTTAACATTTCCGGTCGGGGAAATCCGGTGCAGCGCCAGATCGGAAGAGGTCCCTGCAGCTGTAATCACCGCATCGTCTGATTTCCAGAATGCGAGTGGTCCCTTATTCAGCGACTCGATCGTCACTTTCGGCCGGAGCCCGGTGAGGTCCCAGGCGCCGGCGTTTTTTCCCGACACGAGAATTTCACCGGAAAGCGGATGCACCTTGATTGTCTCGATCACGGAACTGCCACCGAGGAGGGAGCGAATCCGGTGTCCGCTTCGTGTGTCCCAGACCTCGATTTCCTGACGACCATCCAGAGTCATCCCGGCTGTCACGAGTTTTCTCGAGTCCGGCGCCCAGGTAATCGTCCCCCCTCCCCTCGGGACACGGGATTTGGTGTCTCCGTTCGTCGGCGTAAATATGGTGGTCAGCCTCGGGCTGTCTGCGACTGCAATTGATCCATTTTTTGAAACCGCCAGGGCCGTTGCCAATCCATTGATACGACGTTCGGCCAGGTCAGGGGCCGGTTCTCCGTCAAGAGCACGAAACATTTGCGGCCCCTTCTCGCCCTCCGCAATAATTACGTTTTTCCCATCCGGGGTGAAAGCGCAATACAGTTTGATCCTATCTCCCTCTTCCGGTCTGCGTGTCCAAAGTCGCCTCCCGGTGTCCGCCTCCCAAACGCTCGCTGCCATTGCATGCCGGCTGGTTTTGTATGCTGATACGTGCGTGCCCTGGAGCAACAGTTTTCCGTCCGCGCTAAATTCTAGATAGTTCGTTTTCCCCGCAAGCCAATCCGCGAGCTTTTTGCCGTTCCGGCTGCTGTGAATGGCGATGCAGCCTTTTCCATTGACTTGTCCAGTGGCGATGCGCTCACCATCGCGGGAAATGGCCATCCGCATCTCTGTGACCCATCCTATTTCTGAAAGTCCGGATTTGAATTCTCGCAGGCGTTCACCGGTTTTGATGTTCAGAAAGGTGACCATTCCGCCCGGGGTGGCGATGGCGAAAACATGGGGCAGCTTCGGATGTGGTACCGAGTCCTGGATTTCGCCCATTCCCTCGGGAGGGAAATTCTTGAGGGTCGTGTCGGATTGTCGGTGCAGGTAATTCCACGTATTGTCCCGAAGATCCTCCGGCACTTTTTCAAGTGCCGCCTGCATTGCTACCCCATTGCCTTCGCGGAGAGAGGAATCGGCGAGGGCGATGTTGGCCTGGGCGGAGGACTGGCGGGCTTCCTCCTCGTTTTTCAGTGCGATAGATTCTGCCGTTTTCGCAGCTTCCTCCCCGGCGACAGCACGTCGCTCCTTGGCGCGCAGGTTCAGAACGAACATCACCGCCAGTGCCGTGATCAGCACCCATGCCGCCGCCGCCGTCGTGAAGATGCCCTTGTTGCGCTTGATCAATAGAGCGAGTTGTTTCCCCAATCCCGCTTGTTCCGCACTGGTGGCAAATCCGCTCTGGTAGGCTTCGATATCGGCGCTGAGCGCGGCGATATCCGGATAGCGTTCAGCCTTTGCCAATGCCAAAGCCTTCATCGCGACGGCGGACAGTGCTGCCGGAATCCGGCCACCCGGGATATGAGGCAGTGGGCTGATCTTCTTCGCTTCGAGAACGTCTCCCTTCTTCAATTTCACACCGTCCACGCTCGACTTCTGCCAGGTCGTAATCGGAGTAAGATCCCCCGTCTGCACCTTGTCGAGGATCTCGTAGACATCCGAGCCTTCCACCGGTGGTCGCAGTGTCAGGATGGCGTAGAGGATGCCTCCCAGCGAATAGATATCCGATCTCGCATCCATTTCCCCGATCTCCCCGGCCGCCTGCTCGGGGCTCATGTATTGCGGGGTGCCCATGACGGAACCCTCCAAGGTCGCGCCGATAGCAGATACATCGGAAAGTTCAGCCTGGGGATTAATTGATTGCGGATCGATGAGCTCGGCGCTGCCGTCGAGAATCTTGGAAATGCCCCAGTCCATCACCAGCACTTCCCCGAATTCGCCGACCATGATGTTCTCCGGCTTGAGGTCGCGGTGAATGATATTTTCGGCGTGGGCAAAAGCGATCGCGTCGCAGACTTTCCGAAAAATGGTGAGAAGACGATCGAGGGTGTAGTATGCTAGAACGTCGGGATCTTCATTGCGAAGATCGTTGATGACGTCCTGGAGCGTGCGCCCCTTGACGAGCTTCATCGAGTAGTAAAGGTCGCCCGAAGAATCGCGCCCGAGATCGTGAACAGGAACAATGTTCGGGTGCTCCAGTTTTCCAAGGACAGCGGCCTCCTGCACAAAGCGCTTTTTCTGCTCATCACTCTGCCCCGCCTCGGCGAGCATGACCTTGACCGCGATCTTTCGACCGAACTTGCAGTCGTCGGCTTCAAGGATAGCGCCCATTCCGCCCTGAGCGATGCGATTGCCGAAGACAAACGGAACGGGAGCGTCGGGATTGGCGGCGGAGACTCCTCCCGCATCTCCCGGTGTTTCATTCGAAGATTCTTCCGTGCGCTCAGGGAAGGCTAAGGTCCGGGCCTGGTCATCAGTGGAAAATGCCAGGGTTGCGTCGTGGTCTTCCTCCGCCGATTTTGCCAAAAAGGTTCCTGCCTCATCGTGGGAGTGCAGCAGGATCTCCACGCGCTCACGCAGATCGCTATCATCGCCACAAGCCTTATCGAGGAAGATGGCGCGTTCTTCGGGAGGAAGAGAAATCGCTTCGGCAAACAGGGTTTCTTCAGTCATTCAACAGGGTGCAATGGTCATACTACAGAGAAACGCGAAATAAGGATTGGGAATGACTCACTTATTTTCCGGGACGGACTTTCGAATGAAGCCAGGCACGGGCATAAGCCCAGTCGCGATCGGCTGTGGCCTTTGAGATTCCGAGGACCTCCGCCGCTTCGGCGCTACTCAGTCCGACGAAATAGCGCAGCTTCACGAGTTGCCCTTTTCGTTCATCCAATTTCAGAAATTCCTGAAGTGCTTCATCGAGAGCAAGTAACTCATCGGATTTTTCCGGGGCTGTCGCCGGGGCATTGATGGTGTCCAACCCGGTGCGTTGCCACTCGCCTCCGTGCCGGACCGCTTTCTTACGCCGCGCCCGATCGATCAGAATTCTCCGCATCGCCTCGGCCGCCGCCATGTAGAAATGCCCGCGATTGTCCCAGCGCACATCCTCTTCCGATTTCACGATACGCAGGTAGGCTTCGTGCACGAGTGCGGTAGCGCCAATCGTTTGACCGGGCGCTTCCATTGACATTTTCTGCGCAGCCAGATTGCGCAGCTCGTCATACATCGAAGGCAGGATTTCAGCAGCCTTTCTTTTCTGTTCCCGGGAGCGGTCTTCTGAATCGGGTTCGCGGGATGATGTGTCACTGACTTTCAAACCGGGTCATATTATCAAGAACAGCAATCAGAATCAATCTTTGGCTGATCGCATTCCGAAGATTTGCGGAAAGCGAAATTCGAAGAATGAAAGGGAATATTCCGGGGCCGGGCGACACGCCCTACCAACAAGCTCTCCGCAGCAGGACGACTTCCGCAATGCGAAACGCTTCGCCCTCGACTCACGTAGTGACTTTGCGAGAGCCAAGAAATGTCGCATGACACCCGAAACGCCGGAAACGTCACCTCCTGCTTTGGTGATTTCCCTTTCTTGCTGCCGCGGACCTTGCTAGGTTTCCTTTTATGAAAGTAATTCCATTTTGTATTGTGGTCGCCTTTTCGTTTCTGGGTTCGAATCTATTCCTCTGCTCCAAAGCAGAAGCGGCTGATCAAGAGCACGTGGCTATTCTCAAATCGGGTATGGAAAAGTGGAATGCGTGGCGCAAGGCGAATCCCACAGTGAGAGCCGTCTGAAAGCGGCTACACTTTGGAACGCCGATTTATCCAAAGCAAACGTTGCCGGTGCTGATTTTACAGGAGCGAACCTTTTCGAGGCCAACGTCACCTGTGTGGATTTCTCCAAAGCCAAAACGGTACACGGCGCGAACTTTATCGACGCGAAAGGATACAAGTCGCCGAACTAACGAAACTGCCTCTCAAGAGAACAGAAGTCACTCGAGCGAAGTTGGAAGGAGGGCGTTTCAATATCGAGTGGCATGGACTCCGGAGGCTTTGATCAAATATCTCAAGGTTCCATCCTCTGCTTTTGGGTTGGCAATTTTTCGCAATTCTTTTTGGAGAGCGGTCATGTCGGGAAGTTTGAACGTGGTTTTCCCGTCTCCTCCGATCACATTTCGGATGATATCAAAGAGGTCTTCATACTTACTAATTTGAAGCTCCTTTCCTTCTGCCGGCATCCAACCTGCCGGGACTAAGTATCCGGCAAAGATCATGGTTTCTCCGGTAAAGCGGTCGTCGTTTATATCCAGATCGAGACCGGTACCATCCCCACGAGACGGATAAAGGCCACTGAGGCAAATGATGTATCGCAATGCTGGAACGTCAGAATTGGCATTGTTTTTCACTTCGAACGCTTTCTCGGCTTTTCGCAGATCTGGAATGGCAAAATTGCTTTTGCCATCCCCTCCGTAAGACGCTCCTAGAAGTGAGAAGAGTGCCTCATTCTCTGCAAGCAGAAGTTTCTGCCCTTCACAAAATGCCCAACCTCGCGGGGCAAAATCTATCGCTACCAGCCGGATCTCGCCAAAATAGGCATATGGGGAAAGCTTCCCTTGAGCCGGAAGGCTCAAGGGCGCGACCAAAATCAGGAGCATCAGGGAGAAACGATTAAGTGGAATTCTGTAAGTTGATTTCATGAAATCAGATGGAGTTGGAAATTTGGGATTCGTCGAATTCGATACAGAGCTTTTAAAACAAGTTCACGATCGCGAGGGAAAGGTCCCGGTGACTGCAATGATGTAGATTATGAAATTCTTTTTATTCTCCGCCAGGCCCATTGCTTTATGAATTCGTGCTTCCTCCTTGCGCATGTCGGGTAGTTTGAAAGTCCTGCGACCGTCCCCGCCGAAACGCGTACCTACGAGTGCGTAGAGCGACGTATACTCCGCGATGCTCAGTTCTCTACCGTCGCAGCGCATATATCCACGTGGAGCAAACGACCCGGTATACAGACGCATTTCGCTCAGCTGCGGTATCTCACCTGCATTGAGAGTTGATACCCATGAAAGGCTCAGCACGAAGGTGGCAATCCAAAGGAAAAGCCGCTTTGCCAAGCGGGTACAGTTGTGGGTTCCTATACTCATGCCCCGAGATTGCGGGGACGGCTGAATGGCGTCAAGAGTATTCGAATCTCTCACAAGCCACTTCGAATCAGCTACCGCCGTTTTATGAAACCACCTCTGTTGGTTCAGTTTCGTTATCACTTGAGATGCCTTGCAAGAAATTCCCACGTCCGCCTCCACATTTCACCCGATAACACGGAGGTAAGGATTCCGGCAACACCCCGACATTTCTTAACAAAAGAATCCCGGGGGGGCAGGTAAACAGTCAAAGGGTTTGAATATCACTAGGACCATTCCCTCCAATTGCATGGCCACGATTCTGAGTTGAATGGAATATCGATATCCTTACCGATCAACTCCCATGGGGAGGCTATTCTAACGCCCCTGAACGGGCCGATCTATTTGCAGGCAAGCCGATTCTCCACGGATCGACAATTCACCGCGAAATTCGTCCTACAATCTACCTACCAGGATCAGCCTCCCCCAACCCCGCAGACGGAACTCTTGGCTCCAGTGACGCTCGCACCGGAGTGATCACTCGCTCCTCTGCCTCGCCTTAGACACACAAGCCACAATGTTCGGTGGTTTCCGTCCATTTTCTCTCTAAATCAGATCTGCTGATATGGCCCGAGCTTTCCGATATTCTCCCCAGCCTGCCTCCGGCGCGCCCCCTCTACTAAAATATTCGAACTCAAGAGTTGGAATGAAATCACAAACAACCATTAACCTTGTTAATTATGGAAATTATATTATATTGTTATTCCTGTCTGATTTTAACTGCCTAGCAAAGGAACTTAATTCAATGAATACGGAACAATTTCGAATGGTTTCCTCGCTGATCGGCGAAGGTGGACTCGCTGTGTTAACGACCTGTGGAAACGATGGCATGCCCCACGCCACCTGGATGAATGCAGTGGTGATTGATGGCCTTCGAGAAGTCGTGGCGATTACCTCACCGGAGTCCCGCAAGGTTCTCAATCTCGAAGAAAATTCGCAGGCAGAGTGGATGTTCACCTCACCTTCCTTTGAGACGGTAGCGCATCTTTCCGGCATCAGCACGATTGTCGGTGAAGAGGAAGCGCTGAAGTATTGGGATTTGGTCCCTCACAAATCGAGAGGCTTTTACCGACACTACCGAAAGCCGGAGCTGCATTCCGACTTTGCAATCATCCGGACGACAGTCAGCAATGTCAAACTCGTCAAACCGATGGGATACCGGAAGACTGAAATTGCTCACGGCGATGTGGCTCTTCCGTCTTAAAGGCGAAAAGGATCCAATCCCTCCTCGTCTATTGCGGCAGAGGCGGCTCAATTTCCGAAATTAATGTGTCCCATATGTCCGGCACATCCCAGGGGCTCAGCTTGACGATTTGCTTTTCATCAGAAACAAGAGAACCCACTTGTCCCGGCCCAATATCGACGCGGTTGTTCGGCCCCTTCATAGTCATCGATCCCTCTCTTACGAGGCCCATCGCTGCTTCTTTGTAATTCATGATGATGACGTCAGAACCTCGAATCCCGCAAATGGCGACGCCGCATCTGACATCAAAGGCCGAATTCCGGCCCCAGCCCTTAAAAAACGATCGGATCTTCCCGACAATGAGGCGCAGGCCGACATGGCGTTCTTCGAGTTCAACGTCGAACTTGTCGAACACCGCTTCACTCGCTGGCCCAAGGTTTAGAATACTGGGGCCAGCTTTCAGTTCTTCGTTGCGGTCGGCAAATTGAATTCGGACACGGCCCCGGGCGTCGGTAGTCATCCTGTCTCCCAGTTCGACCGGCATCCCCTTTACTACCGCTACCGGTTTGCTTCCAGGTGTTTTACTGAGGATAGTCGCACCTTCAAAAACGGCCAAAACCCGCCCGATGATTTGACCCGGTTCGGTACCGAGTGCAGCGGCTGTTTGAGGCTGCGCCAAGGCTAAAAACGTGAAGAGAAGGCAAAGCGGCATGTAACTGACATTCAGGGAACTGCCCCAATTTCTGCAATGAAGTAGGCTGTTCATACAAATATGAATTCGTAAATTTCTGCAAATGGCAAGACAATTCCCTCGGGAACCGAACTGGGATCAGGCGACATTTCTTGAAAGGAAAACGGTCCCCACCTTCGATTTCCCCATGCCCCGGGCTCCGCGAATTGAATTTGAAGGAGCGTGCTATCATGTGATGGCACGGGGAAACCGGCGGGAGCCGATCGTGTTTGACGAGGCCGACTGCAGGATGTTTCTCATGACTTTCGGGGAAGCGGCAACGAAGTGCGGATGGGAGGTGTTCGCCCGGGCCATCTGGAAAGAAACGATTGTGAGTCAGGAGTGGATTGCAGAAACGCTGAACTTGAAATCGGAAGCGAACGCCAGCCAGTAAATTCAAAGGTTTGCTCGATTGGAAAGAAGGCGAGCTGCCGCCAGAAGTTAGATGATGGACACAGTCACGCAATGTGGCCTGACCATAATTCCAGAAGACAGGGGGCTTCAGTCAGCTTGTCTGTCACGATTTGTCGCCGGCCCCGTTTTTCATGCGCCTTGTCAGATCTGAAGCCCTTATTTTGGCTGGAATTGCCTTTACTTCGATTGGCGACTGGGAAACAGTCAATTCGTGGCCGGATCTTTTTCTCTCTACCGGCTCCTCTCCCTAAGGTCCGGGAAGGAGCCCGGGCTGCCCAACCCCAGATGCTCGTTCTCCCGAACTGGTGCCTAACATAACAGAAAGCGTGGCTCATGGAGACTTTGTCGAAAAACTATTACCCGCGTTCTACGGAGAACCACTGGATCACAAAACCGCGGAAACTTTTCGGATTCGCGAAAAATATTCTCGCCGCATCTTTCCTCGCGTTTGTTTTTTTCGGCCTGTCGACTGTGGAAGCAGAACCTATCGGCAGCGCCCGGGACGGGCTTGAGCCGGTCGTGAGTTCCTCAGTAAGTGCCTTTGCACAGCAAGCTGATGGAAAAATTCTCCTTGGGGGCTTCTTCTCTACGATCGACAGCATACCCCGACGCTATCTCGCCCGATTCAACGTGGACGGCTCCCTGGATGCGGGTTTCGCTCCCGATATCCAAAATACTGCTGGAGGTGAAGTGAGGTCGATCGCGGTTCAAGCCGATGGAAAGATTGTCATCGCCGGATTGTTCACGACCATCGCGGGTGTGAGCCGGAACAATCTGGCCCGGCTCGAGGCCGACGGAACACTTGACCCTGACTTCGATCCCGATGTGGCCGGACCGGTGAACGCTCTCGCATTGCAAGCCGATGAAAAAATCCTCGTCGGCGGAGATTTTTCTCTCATTGGTGGGGTGGCTCGCACTAACTTCGCGCGGATCAACGCCGATGCGGGAGGCTCGGTTGATACGTCGTTCGTGCAAAGTGCGGAAGGCGGGATCGTGCATACCATCTTATTGCATACGGACGGAACTGTCTTCGTAGGCGGGGACTTCTCGACCATCGGCGGTGTGACCCGGAACGGATTGGCGCTGATCAAGACCGACGACACTCTCGATCTGACCTTCAATCCTAATGTTGAAAGTGGAGCGGTCTATACGATCGCGGTGCAGAGTGACGGCAAAATCCTCGTCGGAGGATTCTTTTTCTCGGTTGGCGGCGTAGCACACTCCTATCTGGTCCGGCTCAACGATGATGGCAGTGTAGATGGCAGCTTTACGACAGCGCCCAACTATATCGTGACCTCTATCGTGGTCCAGCCGGACTCGAAAATTCTGCTCGGAGGGCATTTTTCTTTCATCGGCGCCAATCCGGTTGGCAAGATCGCCCGTCTCGAATCCGACGGGACTCTCGACCTGTCCTCTCCCGCGCGTGTCACCGGTATCGTCCTTTCGCTTTTTTTACAATCGGATGGAAAGATCCTCGTGGGAGGAAGCTTCAACTTTGCTAACAACATAGAGCGCTACAATTTCGCGCGGCTTTATCAAGACGGGGAACTCGAAGGCTCCTTTGGCTGGAATCAGACCTTCGGCGCTCCACGTGCGATCTCACTGCTAAGAGACGGGAAGATTTTATTTGGAAACTACCTCAACAGTGGGCCCGATTTCATTCCCAAGCGCATGAAACGGTATGACGTCGATGGACGGATCGATGATACATTCCAGACGATCGCGTCGAATGATGATGGATCTGTCACCACGACAGCGGTGCAACGGGACGGAAAAATTCTCATCGGCGGTGACTTCACCGCCATCGACGGAGTAACCCGCCACCGCCTCGCCCGGCTCGAAGCGAATGGTGACCTCGATCTGGGTTTCAATCCGATTCTAAATGCTGAATCTTTGAGTGTCTTGTGCCTCGTTGTGCAAGCTGACGGAAAGATTCTCATCGGTGGCGACTTCACAACGGTGAATGGAGAAAGTATCGGCGGCATCGCCAGGCTCAACGGTGACGGAACTGTCGACACGAATTTCAATCCGGGTGTAAACGCATCCGTATCTACCATGGTGGTGCAACCCGACGGGAAGATTCTGATCGCCGGGGATTTCAGCATGATCGGTTCGACTGTGCGAAACTACATCGCCCGTCTCAACGCCGATGGCACCCTGGACCTGAATTTTGCTCCCCTATCGGATGCTCCCTTGAGTTCCATCGTGCTGCAGCCTGACGGGAAGATTCTCGTCGGAGGTTACTTCGACAATCTTGCCGGTTCTCTGCGGAGAAGGATTGGTCGCTTGAATGCGGACGGAACCCTCGACGAAAACTTCAACCCTGCCGATGTGACCTTTGGCAATAATGTCAGTTGGATCGATGGTATGGCGCTGCAGGCAGACGGGAAAATTCTGGTCGGGGGATTCATCAGCAAGATCGGGGGGCTGAACAGGGGTAACATTGCGATGTTGAATCCGGACGGTAGCGCTGACGCAGAGTTCGATCCCTATCCGAACAACCACGTGCGGACGATTGTCCTGCAGGGAGATGGGAGAATCCTGGTGACAGGCTCTTTTTCGGGAGTCGACGGACTTGCCCGCGACAGTGTCGCCCGCTTGCTCAATAGACCGGCTACACAGAATCTATCGATTGCCGCTGACGGAACCAGACTGACGTGGACCAGGGGTGGGAGCAGTCCGGTCGTGGAGTCTGCCACCTTCGAAGTCTCGACAGATGAAGGAGCGACCTGGACTTCCCTTGGCGAAGCAACCCGCATCAACGATGCCAGCATTTGGGAACTGTCAGGACTGAACCTTCCTTTCGCGCAGGATATTGTAGTCCGTACAAGCGGGTTTCAAATGTCGAATTCTTACCTTTCCGGGTCGTCCACTTATGAGTCTTTGTATCAGGCTAACCTAAGCACACCGGTTAACAATAACAGCGCGGCCAAACTTTCGCTGAGAAGAAAGATCGGCAAGTTGAAAAGAGCTTTGAAGCGGTTCAAGCGCAAGAAGCAGGTTCGCAAAGTGAAAAAAATCAAGAAGCAGATCAAAAATCTCACCAAGCGCTTGCGCGCTCTGTAGCAGTTAGATGTGGTTCGTATCCCTTCGGCTTCCCGACCGATCGGGCACGGACACGGGCGGCAGCTCGACGCCTTTCGACTGCACAACAAATGCAGAAGGGGGGATGGAGTCAGACAACATTTCTGGATTCGAATCCGGAGGAACAGTCCCCGCTCGTTACTTTGTATCCAAAGCCGCTCCCTGATCAGGGCACTCCGGATCACGGAGGAACCGTTACAACAATCCCGCTTCCACGAGTCGCTGCCGGATCTCCTCGATTTCTTTCCCGGTGAGTTTTTGCAGGGGAGGACGCACGTGAGCTTGTTCCATCCGACCCAGCAGGACGAGCGCTTCCTTCATTCGGTTGTGCATGTCGAGCAAAGGCTCGGAATAGAAGGCCCGAACCGTGGGGTAGATCTGATCATTGATGGCCCGGGCTTCTTGCAGATCGTTCTTTTGCACGGCCCGGAACAGGGCTACTTGAAGAGGGGCAATCACGCTTCCGGCCCCGGAAAGCAAACCGTCGCAGCCGAGGACCAGGGAGCTCAGCAGCCACATGCTGTGGGTGGAAAGCACGCGGACGGGATTGTCGAGCGCGTGCAGTTCGCGGATGTGGCGCTCGTGCAAATGGGGATCGTTACACCAATCCTTAATCGCCCGGATGGTCGGAAATTCGGAGCAAAGAGCCATCAGGGTATCGAGAGGATGTCCGAGTCCGCCAGCCATGGGATACTGAAACAAGATCAAGGGCAGGTCGGTCGATTCGGCAATGGACCGGACATGGGCAGCGGCACACTCGGGACGCTGCTGACCACCCAGAGTGAGCACATCGGAGGGAAACACGAGGAGGGCGTCCGCTCCGGCCGTTGTTGCCATGATAGCGAGACGATTCGCTTCGCTGGTATTTCCGGTGTGGATGCCGGCCACCAGCGGGATTTCTCCCCCCAGTTCGTCCCGGGCGATCTCGAGGCCGCGCTCTTGCTCTGCAAAGCTGAGCGCATGCACTTCGGCGGCATGTCCGTTGACGGTTATCGCAGAAATCCCCTCGACAGCAGCCAGATCTCTGAGGTGATGGCGATAGGCCGCCTCGTTCATTTCGAGGGCGGCATCGAAGGGCATCAGGCAGGCGGGAATCACGCCCCGGGGATCGAATGGTTCTTTGTTCATGGATCGATTCAACTGCCGTCATGGATACCACAGCTCCAAGGCTCAGCCAAATCCGATCTGGCCAGCGCACATCCTCCCGCAAATGACGCGATCAAAGCCGAAGCCTAAAAGAAAGATCTGTAAGGTCTCCTATTCCTGCTGAATTCGACCATCATCTCGATTGATGATTGAATTGAATCTATCGATTGGGACAATCCTGAAAGCTGCGTCACATTGCTCTCACCATGACTTTAACAACTCTAATTCTCTCGGCCTTCGTTTTACTTATTCTTCTCGCAACATTGCTGGGTGTGTTCTGGAAACGAAGAACCGTAGCCTTTGCGTTTTTAGGGCTGGTTACTTTCGGCATCGGTTGCCTCGGGGCCTGGTATGCGGCAATGGAAACAGGCAGCCTTTCATGGACGATCGGGTATGGACTGTTGGCGACCTGCGGACTGATCTCCTTGATTCGTCATCAAAAGCTGGTGGTCCCGAAATCGTAAGGAAGCACATCTCACCGCGTGGTAGAACAGAGACTATCGCTCGTCCCTGAAACTCCAGCTCAGTTTTCCCTCAGGGATCAGGGCCGCCAAATCGGAAAGGTCATAATGTGCCATGACGCCGTGAACCAGATTGTGGATATGGCCATTCGCTTGCGGATCATCCATAAGGGACTGCCACTCCTGTAAGCCACCATGAACTTGGACTGAGTCGAACAATTCAGGTGAAATCGCCGCGGCATGCAGCGCTGCGGGAACCAATTCCCCATAGGCATGAAGATGAACGGACCCGTCAGTCCCCTTTTCATTTCGTTCCCGTTCCGCCAGGGCCAGAATCTGAGCAGTGCGATACTGAAGATATGATTCCCCCAGCATCCGGGCAATCGTGGCGTCAGCTCCGTAGTAGCGCCAGTTCACGGTCTTTGTTTCTCCAATATCACAGAGATCAACTCCCAGCAGTGACCGCCCCTCTCCGGCAAGGGTGCCGGCCATCTCCTCCATCGTTTCCGCGATTCCCTGATCGTGAAAAATCAGATGACGTTCCGAACCTTCGCCAAGCAGGTAGGCCGGAAGTTTCAGGCCATCGCTGGTCGTAAAAAGGATTCCTTTCCCTGCTTTTCTTTCAGCGTCCAGCCCCAGTGTTCCCTCTTCCAGATTGATTGCAGCCCGCACCACTTGGCGACGTTCTTCAGGAGAAAGAGCTGACCATTTCTTTTCACGGGCGATCTTCAATTTCGCCGCATATTCATGATTCAAATCAAAAACTGTGCGCTCGTTTTCATCGTAAAGCACCTGCCCCTCCGAAGTGCACCGAAGGTCTTCTTCACTCTCGATCGCGAAATTCTGCGACTCGATTATCGCAACATCTTTCCCCAACAACCAGCGACTGAAAAAGCGGGCTGCCGATTCCCGTAACAGCCTCGTGAATCCATGTTCCTCCGGCGCTTCGGTCAACTCAACCCTCTCTGGATATCCAAGCTTGGTGTAAATCTGCTTGGCCTGACGAAACCCAATCCAGGTTCCTTCGATTGGAACAAAGTCATGGGTTGCCGCAAGAAACAAAGTTGGCCGTGGCGCGCGGATGATCGCAAAATCAGGATGATCCAGACCGTGCCGAATCTGGGCGAATAGATTCTGCTCGGCATCGCCGGGACCGGGCGTTTCATTTTTCGTCCGCGTAGTCGCCATGAAACAACCCGGTGCTGCCGCCTTGATTCGCGCGTCCAGAGCCATCAAGTAAGCGGTCATATTCCCCCCTCCCGAATTCCCCGTGCAGCCGAGCATTTCCGGATCCACCTCTGGTCGCGAAGCGAGGTAATCAAGAGCGCGGACTCCATCATTGATCATGTATCCAGCCAGACCGCGACCAAGCAGAACTGGCGCATGCCCCAGAATCTGATGTTCGCTGCTGGCCCGATAGAGGCCGGCTCCCTTTTCATCGAGTAGCTGTTTTCTCTCACCCTGGCTGATCGGGTCATAGCAAAAGACTACGAATCCGTTCTTCACGAAGAGCTGATTTGCCTTTTGATATTGCTCGAAAGCCTTCCCACTTTCGGAATGACCACAAGGATGCAGAATCGCCGGATGTGGCCCTGAAGTATCCGGCAAGTATAGATTCCCGGTGACACTGAATCCCGGCTGCGATTCGAAAATCACTTTTTCAATCCGGTACCCCTTCCGATGCAAAGTCCCCGTGATTCGCGGATGCAGAGAGCTGGGTTCAAAGCTGTCGAGACTAACAGTGCCGCGAAAGAATTTCTTGAGGCGCTCCTGATAAGATTGAATCTGCTGCTCCGTCTCAAGAGAATTGAGTTCTTCCAGCCGACGATCCAATGCCAGGTGCACTTTCCGGCGGAGAAAACTCCGCATCATCTGGGTAGTTTTGTCAGAATTGAAACCCGTCTCAAGAACACGAATGGGTTCCGTATTTCCTGACGGCACAACAATACCTATCGCCAAGCAAAAGAGCGGAAGTCTCAGGAACCTCATTTCAGTGGATTCTCGAACCAGACAAGGTTCTTCGAAAAGTGTCCCGCAATGAGAATGTCTGCGTCGCCGTCGCTATCCATATCAACGAGGCGGGTATCGTAGCTGCCCTGATTCGTCGCGACGACGTGCTTTTCGAATTTCCCTTTTCCATCATTGCTGTACCAGGCTGCCACTCCGTCTTCGGTGTGCCCGCAAACAGCAAGGTCTGGATCCCCATCCTGATCAATGTCATCGATCGCCAGACTGTGTGGACCGACAATCTCTTTATCAATTTCTATCTGCTTGAAGTCGGGGCCACGAAACCAGAGCACCCCCACTCCGTGACCTCGCGTCGCTGCGAAATCCATTGCGCCGTCGGCATTGAGATCGTGTGGGATAATGTTCGTCGCCCCTACCTGATTCTCCGCGAGAAGATGTTTCTTCCAGGGAGTCGAACCGTCTGCCGGCTGCTCCCACCAGGCAAACCACTCGCCACCTTCAAACTTATCTCCCCCTTTGGCCGCACAGGAAATATCCGGTTTGCCGTCGCCGTTCACATCCCCGAAACCGGTGTAATGAGATCCGCCGGGCGCGTCTTTATCGGCAAAGATATGCCGCTCCCAGCTTTCCGCTGCCTGCCATTTTTTCGGAAACTTCTGCCAGGTCAATGAATCGTGAAAAGGCGTCGAGCCCTCGCTCCTTCCGGAGTTGGCAATGAGATCAAGTTTCCCATCGCCATCCACATCACCTGTGATCAGACAATGCGTTCCCAGAATTTCGTCATCAACGGACCGAAAAGTCCAGGCTCCGCTCAGCGGGTTTTCATTGGGACACTCCAACCAGAACACCGTGCTGTTCGACCCAACAAAATCCATATCCCCGTCTCCATCTGCGTCATAAACGGTGCTGTGAATGCAGCCGCCTCCGATTCTTCGTTGTGAATCACGCGGGCCGTAGCGATGAAGGATCACTTCCCGTTTCCAGTCGGGTCCGACGAAAATCGAAACCGTTCCCCGGAAAGATGTGATCACATCCATATGCCCATCGCCATTCCAGTCGTGAGCGAACGCGGTGTTGATGTTTCCGTTGAGTGGATTCGCAGGAACGATGTCGTGCTTTTTCCACTCCTCTGCCTCAAGCCGAAAAATCGTGAAGAGAAAAAGGATGCCAATAAATAATCTCATGGAGCGAAATCATAGAGACATGGACCGATAAAACGAGAACGAAAAAGTGCTCTTAGAAGGAAAAGGAAACGTGGAATTCCGACTCAAGCTATCCACTCATCAAAATTCGACCCCACCGCGGGTCCTGCCTGACAACAGCTGCCAGATACTGCGCAGGAACACGTAGCCACTGTATGTGGCGAGCCCTGCCACAACCAGAGACCCCCAGCCAACAATGATCACCCTCCCAAAATACTGGATCACAAAGAACGAGCCAAAAATAAGCAGACCAATTCCTGATAGGATCAGCATCATGATGGCTCTCTTCCGAATCGCAGCGCTGCGGGCACGAAAGGCATCTTCGATCAATTTCTCAGCAACGGCGCCGGAAATCCCGTGCTGCTGCCGCAACCAGTTATGGACCTCATCTTCCCCCGCACCCCAGTGAATTTTCGAGATGACCTGATCTCGAACCATTTCTGCTTTATCTCTCGATGATCTCATCTACCCGTCGTTTCCCGGTTTACTTTTTTGAATTCCCTGCAATTAACTGTCCCAGGCTTCGAAGGCAAACGACTACACAAATCGCGCCAAGAACTCCGACGCCAATTGTTTGAACCCGGTTTGCCCCCATCCCGGTCTGGAATTGTTTCAGGTAGTAAAGAACAAAGACAACAACTCCGACTGCAGAAATCAAAAGCATCGAAATCGTCCGCCAACGGAGAGATTTTGACTTCACCTTGAAGGCATCCAGGATGATACGATCAGCCTCCGGCCCCGAGATATTTTCCTTCTCTTCGAGCCACTCCGCGATCTCATCCTCATCGGATCCCCATTCCACTTTCGAGAGAACACGAGCCCGGATCTCCTCTGCTTTTTCTTCGGCCGATTTCATTTCTGAGACGGCGAGTTTTGGGGAAATCGACGCTCAGGTCAAGTCGGCAATGGCACTTCTGCCGGCCGGAAGATCACGTTCGGTGACCCCGGCAATTTTTCCGTAACATAGCCGGATGCTTTGAGACTCTCGATCACTTCATCGGACTCCGTTTCCAGAACAAGGACAGGTCGATGGGTTTCAATCAGAGCTTTCATTCCCTCGAGCACAAAAGCCTCGTGACCTTCCGCATCAATTTTCACCAGCGAAACCGGATGCTCGATGAGCAGAGAATCCAGAGAAAGGGTAAGAACCGAAGTCGAAGTCTCAGGATCTGCCTCTTTCGACAGCTGAGCCTCATAGTAATTGTCCAATCCGGTATCGAACTTTGGCACCGCCATTCCGACTAGATCCAGCTTGTCCGAAACCGCGGCATTCATCAGGGAGACATTGGAATGCTGAAACATTTGAACGTTGGAAGCGAGAAGACTGAAGGTGGTCGGCATGGGTTCGAACGCGAAAACACGCCCTGATTCGCCAACCAGCTCCGAAAGCTTTTTGGTGTAGTGACCGACATTGGCTCCAATATCGACTACCCAGTCGCCGGGATTGATCATTGAATCGAGGATCGCAAATTCCGGTTCGTCGGTAACAAATCTTCCTTTTGAAATCTGGCGCCCGTAATGATGCCTCTTCAACTCGGTCTGCCAGGATCCCGGCAAGTGGGATGCAATGCGCTTCACCATCGACCAGGGCGTATTCTCCTCTCCCTCTTCACTGTCCACATCAACTGCAGCGAGATTAGGAATCTCATGGTGAAGAGGCTCATGGCTATGGGCTGTTTCCCTCTGAAAACGAGGAGTCGCCTCTTCTTCAGAAGAAACAGGGAGGATAGGAGAAGCGTTTAGGTTCATAATTTCCAGAATTATTTAATAAAACAATACTTCTGAAAACTATGAAGGGAAAGTCATATTCTCACGAAAAATGACGCCTGAACGCGGAAAACTCAGCCTTTCACTATTCCCGCTCCAGAATTTCGACCTCGTATCCATCCGGGTCGGTCACAAAGGCCATTTTGGATTTTTCTCCCGATGGGAAAGTCGTGCGCCAGTCTTCGGGCCAGATTTCCATTCCCTTTTTCTCAAGACCATCACAGTAGCCGATGATATCGCTCACGCCGATTGCGGTGTGCATCAAATCCTCGGGGAATTCGACTTTGAAATCAGGGGAATAGCAGAGCTCCAGAAAATGATCGTTCCCGGGCAGCTCAAGAAATGCCAACTGATTTCCCGCAGGGGACTTGTCGGTGCGGCGGGTCAGTTTGAAACCGAGAGCTTCGTAAAACGCGATTGTCTTTTCGAGGTCACTGACGCGGATTCGAGTATGAAGAAATGAAATCATGGTAGGGGAAGATAGAGATGGTTTCGGGAAAAAGACAAGAAATTGGTCGCTTCTTTTGCCGGACCACTCTCTTGAATTTACAAAATCACGACATGTTTAGGATTGGTTTTCGGCGGATTCAACCTTCCAATGAAGGAGGAGAATTCCTGACTAATGCCAAATCCGCCAAATCATCAGCCCCGCCGCCAGGCAGCGATCTCGCTGGCACTGGCGACTTTGCCGGCGGTGATTCTGGGAATCGTCGGAGTCAGCTACCTCCGCTACGAAGCCGCGATTGCAGAAAAAGATCTCCAAAGTTCGGCCGAACGCTTCGCTCAGAGTGTTTCACAGCGACTGCGTTGGGCCTATGAGGACTATCTGCTCAGCGAAACCGTGGTCTCCCGAACCGTCAAACCGGAATCAATCCAACAGTTGCTTGTCCCCGGCTTGCAAGCATCGAAAATCGACCGGGAGGTTTATGAAAAATTTCAGACTCTGATTCAAAATCCAGCTGTGAAGGCAAAGACCATCGCGGGGCAGCTACCTGGTCTGAGGGAAATCAAAACCCCGGCAGGTCTCCCTCTGTATCCGATCGCCCAACTGCGTGCAGCCAAAGCCTACCTGAAAGAGGATGATACCGAATCAGGATCCGCAATGCTGCGAGACCTGCTTGAATCACTCGTCAATTCCCATACCTCAATCATTTCTGAATCACTACTCAGCCGGGTTTCAGAAATCGCGAAGGAAAGAAATCTGGAGAGCGAAATCGAGCTCAGCGTCTGGAGCACGAGATTCGAAGCGAAGACTACAACGCGTGAAATCCTTTCTCGCAATCGTGACTATCTCAAAAGCTTCGGTTCTCAATATACCTGGTTCGAAGACAGAGGAAACCACTACGTAAGAATCCCCGCTTCTACGAGCGGCCTGGTCATCCTTTCAAAAGTTGAGCTGGAAGACCTTGCCGGAACGGCTCTTGCCGACACTTTGAAAAACCGGGATCTCTATCGCTATCCGCTGGCATTTCGATTGATGTTTGAAAAAGAAGTGATTGTTCCAGCACCCTTGAATGACAAATCGAATCGGCAGGCTGAGTTCGAAGAAAGGGGATTCGATGTGATCGCCCACAATCAGAGCGGCAGTGAACTTGTTTCGATTGGGACTGGAACGCCTTTCGACATCCGCGTATTTGCCGCCAACTACGAGGACTTTGAAAAAGCAGTGAGGACTCGCGTCTTTCAGCAGGGAACATTTCTGGCATTGGTTCTTTGCTGCCTCGGATTTGGAGTCTGGAGAACATGGCGAACCCTGGAATCCCAGCGGGCCCTGGCAGAGAGACAATCCAATCTAATCTCCAGTATTTCCCACGAACTTCGCTCACCGGTTGCCGGAATCCGATTGATGTCGGAACGACTATCCAATGAAGGCAGTAATGAGAAAATTCGCGGTAAGTATTCAAGACTGATTGAAAAGGAATCAAGCCGGCTCGGCGCCCTGATTGAGAACATTCTTGATGCCGGGAGAATCACAGACGGAAAGAAGCTGTATCAGTTTGAGTGGACCGATCTGAATGGCCTGGTTTCAGACACCGTCGAACGGATGAGGCCACTGGCCGCCAACGACGACAAGCAAATCGACCTCCTCATCAGCAGTCCTGACATTTCAGCAAAGGTGGATCCCGTTGCCATCCAACAGGCTCTCGGAAACCTGATCGACAACGCCCTCAAGTTTTCGGGCACCGAAGCCGTCATTACCATCAGCCTCGATGAAGATGGTGAATCAGGTACTGTTTCTCTGACTGTGGCAGACAAGGGCGTCGGCATCGCGGAGGAAGAGCAATCGAAAATCTTCAATCTCTTCTATCGCGCCGGGTCGGAGCTTCAAAGAGAAACCACCGGGACTGGACTCGGGCTTCACCTTGTCCAACACATCATTAAAAGTCATGGCGGAACCATCGAGGTGGAATCCACTCCGGGAGAAGGCAGCACTTTTTCAGTGCATCTGCCCCGCGAATTGAAACGAGGCAAGTAGATCAAATTAAAATGGCAAGAATTCTAATCGTCGAAGATGAACCTACGCTCTGCGTAGCGTTGGAAGATATCCTCGTGGAAGAAGGGCACAAAGTGCTCCTCGCAACAAGGGGAGACGAAGGCCTGGTGATCGCGCTGAAAGAGCATCCGGCCCTGATTCTGCTTGATGTCATGTTGCCGGGCGCGGACGGTTTCTCGGTTTGCAAAGCGCTGCGACAAAAGGGACTCGACGCACCCGTTCTCATGCTCACCGCAAAAAGCCAGGTCGAAGACCGGGTTCGCGGGCTCGACTCCGGAGCCGACGACTACCTCGTCAAACCCTTTAGCACTCGCGAGCTTCTCGCCCGGGTCAGAGCCCTACTCAGGCGGGGCGAATCATCCAAACGACGGGAGACTTTCACTCTTCAACTGGGAGACCTCACTATTGATTTCGTCAGATGTGAGGCCCGGCGCGGCAAGACTCCGGTAGAGTTCAGCGCCCGCGAATTTGGAATGCTTCGCTTTCTGGCAGAGCGGATCGGCGAGCCTGTTTCCAGGGACGAGTTCCTCGACCGGGTCTGGGACTACCATACCTTTCCTACCACCCGAACGGTGGACAATCATATTGCTCAGCTCCGGGTCAAAGTTGAAACGACGCCTTCGAAACCCCAATGGATCCACACCGTTCACGGAGTCGGTTACCGCCTCGATGAAGCAGCTCTCGTCGGTGAAAATGAATAGAACTTTGATCTTTTACGAAACGATGACAATTCGCGCCATACCCATTCATCATACTACCCTCATGAAACGATTTCTATTTTCGTTGTTCGCTGTCAGTATCTTTACTCCACTTGCGGCGCAAGAGGCAGACGGTTCCATTGAGGAGGCATTCCGTCGGGGATTGTTCGCTGAAGAAGTCGACGCCGACCTGGAAGAAGCTGAGTCCGCCTACGCCGAAGTCCTCAAGAGGTTCTACGAGCAGAAAAAACTCGCGGCAACCGCTGCCTACCGTCTTGCTGAAGTCCACCGGAAGCTGGCTGTATCAAATCCCGAGGGACGCTATGAAGAACTGGCAGCCCAACAATACGAAAGGGTAATTCGTGAATTCCCTGAAGCCGAAGCTCTCGCCAAACTTAGTCGCGATAATTTAGCGGCGATGGGCAAACCGATTCCCGAGGCCGAGGCGGGCTCCGTGAACGCCCTTGACGAAGAGGATCAAATCATCGCTCAACTAAAACATTGGAAGGAGACCAGCCCTGACAAACTCACCGAGCGGCCTACTCCGCTTTACCGGGCTGCGATGGCAAATCAGCTAAGGGTGGCGAAATATCTAATCGATCAAGATGTAGATCTGGACAGAGATGATGTTACCGCCCTCTCTGTCGCAGCCGGAGAGGGGCACTTAACGATGGTCGAACTACTACTCAATGCCGGAGCAGACCCACGACCGAAAGAGAAGTCCCCCCCCATTCATCAGGCCCTGAAAAACGACAGAATGGAGGTTGTCAAAAAACTAATCGAAGTCGGTGCTCACCTTAAACTGGAAAATCACAAAGAGGATTTGCCTCTTCAATTTATCAGCAATCTCCGCGAGAGAAGCGGTAAAAGAACGATCCAAGTTCCGGAGAAGAGGTTGGTTGAATATGCCGGCTTGCTAATCGACGCAGGGGCTGCTGTAGACAAACCCAGCCGCCTGACCGGAAAGACCGCTTTTTTCGAGGCAGTGGAAAACCGCTTTCCGGAAATGGCGAGCCTCCTTCTTGAAAACGGAGCTGATGTAAATTTTGCCACCTCAGACACCCAAACCAACACACTGATTCTGGCGGTTAAAACTTCGAAATCGTATCGTATCCTGGATATGATCAAACTTTTACTGGCCGCCGGCGCCAAGGTAGATCAAGCCGACGCAAATGGCTTTACTGCTCTTCACCATTGCCTGCTGGAAGAACTTCCTTTCGAATACGTAGAAGTTCTCATCGAAGCCGGAGCAGATGTGACACAGCGAGTCAGTAAAGACGGTTGGACCCCACTCCATTTCTGGGCCTTGAACCCCGACAATGACCGAATTGCCCGGGCTCTCTACCGGGCTGGTGGGAATCCCATTGCTCTCGCCACCAGTTATCCCGAAATCAAAGTGAACATTCCCATTCATTTTACCAATACTCCTTTAGGAATTCTCCACGAGAAAGAGGTTGAGACTGAAGCAATCGTCCGTGAATTTTACGAACACGGTATCCAGACATTTTCACCGGACAAGTTTGCCGGAGCCGTTTGGTTCTCGATGCCTTTTGAGCCGGATCGCAAAGAGAAATCAGAATCAGGACTGGAACCCAATGACCTGATTCCCAACTTATTTCCTGTTTTCGAAATGGGAAAAAACGCGCCAAAACAAGTAGTGGGCGACGAAATGGCGGGGAACGAACTTCCGCCCCCGGGCCTTTCAAACTTGATTATCAAAGTGTTCGATCGCAGCACTCCCTGGGATCCTCAACAAACCCCCGGTTTGGATAAACTGAGAATTCTTCGACCCGAAGTTGCTAAGGATGGCGAACCCGGATGGAAAGTTGTCAGCATTTTATTTGAAGACATCGAAAAGGCAGCGAACGAAGGGTCGGATATTCCGCTGCAGTGGGGAGACGTTGTGCTCTTCGATTTATTGGATCAAAGACGCCCCTACACCTGGTCAGACCTCGACCCGGAAAAATTACCAGCACTTAGTCAGGGCGCCTCTTTGGATTTCAAACTCACCCTCGGCTCGCAGAGCAGTGATGTATCCATCCTTCCACGATCAAATACCCAGTCCATTCCTGTGGCGGGCCATTATCGATTCGCTGATCGAAGTCAGGTTCCCTCCAGCATCCTCAATCTGTATCAGTTTATTCGTTACCGGGATGACCTTGACCTCCGGGAAATGAAAGTCGTCAGAAAGCTTGGTGATCAAACCAGGCAGTACTCCGTCCCCTATCCGGCAAAAGATGAGAAGTTGGACTTTTTCCTGCGCGACGGGGACCAGGTCATTATCCCTCACAAACAGGGAAAAACCGCGCCGGAACCGACAGAACGAGATTCGGCAATCTGGATTCAAAATTCCAACACGCAGATTCTTCACAAAACTGTTTACCTCGGCTCTTTCGACCAGCGTCCGGTCAAAGGAATTTCTCTAGCTCGCGTCATTGCTAAATACTATGCAAACGGCAGAAAGAATTTGCTGCTTCCCTTCCCGGATTTTTCAAAGATTCGCCTGGAGATCCCCGGGACCAAAGCGGCGAAAGAAGTAGCTCTCATTTCTGCAGAAGGAAAACTGGAAGACATTGAAGTCCCATGGGGAACGATCGTCAATTTGTCTGCCGAAGAGGGAACGGAGCCGTCGGAATGGATGGGCCTGAGCAAGGAACAACAAAAATTCCTGACTGACTCCACAAAAGTGACCATTACCATTCAGCCTGAGGGAATGGACCCCAGACCCGTAACCGCCAGTTTCACCTTTCCCGGATATGAAAAAAATGAGGTCGGTGAATTGACTGAGCGATACCGGAGTACCATTCGACAGCCCAATTTCTGGGACCTGTTGGGAGATGAATTCCGGGGAGAAGATGCCAAATGGGACAGCGGTCGTTTCATTCTCGAAGCGGATGGCAAGCGATGGAATTACACATCCGGCCATCAGGTCTCCGACTTTTTTGATGGCGACATCTTGAAGATTTTTCGGAAGCTGTAGATGGAAGTATTCAAGCCACTTCTCTCTCAAGACTTCGTCATCAATCCGATCAGGATAGAACTCTTCTTTTACGAAACAATGACATTTCCAGTCCCAGCTTGTTCCATACTACCATTATGAGAAGCCTTCTAATCAAGTTCTTCATTACCTGTCAGCTGTCGTCACTTCTCGTGGCGCAGGAAGCGGAACAATCCTGTCTCTTATACACATCTCCGAGCCCACGAGACCGAGGCTGATCTCG
>CAJXQE010000066.1 GCA_913058215.1 uncultured Verrucomicrobiales bacterium | reverse complement strand
ACGAGATCAGCCTCGGTCTCGTGGGCTCGGAGATGTGTATAAGAGACAGGAATCCATCGAGCTCTACCTGGCTGCTTTTCCCGGGGAGAAAGAGAACGTGAAGCAATGGCTCGCCGGCCTGAAAGCCGACTCCGAACTCCGCCAGCTTCTCGAAATCATCGCCAAGCGTGCAATCCCCAAGGACTACGAGGGCGGGGAAAAACATCAGCCCTTTGTGGACAAGTGGTTCGCCTCCGCACCTCCCGAAAAAGCCGGCGAAGTCGGCAGGCTGTGGAAAGAGCAAGGGCGCCTTTTTCCGGACATGGAGAATCGGGGCGAATCCTTCATCAGGATTCTCGACTACGTGCGAACTAAGGATGACAAACCATCGCCTCCGAAACCAAAGCCCGGCAATCCCCACATCAAGAAAAAGCAAAAAGCGGAGATTCGGCGGGAAGCGGGAACGGTCAAACCGGGAGTAACCGGTGCCGTCGCCGGCTCCGTCCATTCGCAGGAGGGCAAGGCGATGGGAGGCGTGATGGTTTCCGCCTTCGATGACAAAAATCGACAGAGCGTCTCGGTTTTCACCCAGTCAGATGGAAGCTTTCAGATCGAAGATCTGCACCGGGCCGACTATCGTATTCGCGCCCGACTCCCCGGCCAGCGGGATCACTGGGTCGAAGAAGTGAAGCTCGGAGATATGAAGATCGACGTGACGATGGAGCCGGCCCAGGGTCGCGAGCTCGAGGTACAACGGCCAGCCAGCAGCGCCTTCGCCCAGCTGAAGTTCGACAGCCCTCGAGACAGGCTGAACTTCAAGATGATGTGCACCTACTGCCACCAGATCGGCACTCCCGGTTTCCGCGCCCCGGAAAAGCCAGTCGACTGGGAGACTATGATCACACGAATGGATGGTTTTGGTGGCCTCTATCCCCACACTAAAGAAACCATCGTTCAGCGAATCATCGACACCTACAAAGGGAATGCGGTCGACAAGTGGCCGGAATATGTCCCTCCCACGGCTCCCACGGGAATGGTCACCGGAGCAAAGATCACCTCGTGGGAAATGGGTGAACATTATGTGGGTTCATTCCACGATCTTGAAATCGGTGACGACGGTCTCGCCTACGTCGTCCATATCGGAAAGCAATACACCGCGACTCTCGATCCAAAAACCGGTGAACGAATTTTCTACCGTCTGCCCCGTGGATCCCAGGGCCCGCATTCCATCGAGCCTGACAACAACGGCGACATGTGGCTGACGCTCTGCGTTTCAGGTGAGATGGCGAAGTTCGATCTGGAGACAAAGGAATACACCATTCTCTCCAGCGCCGAAGCCCCGGCCGAACGCGGCTCGTGGCCTCACACCTTGCGCGTCGACCCCAAAGATCCAGCAGGATTCGTTTGGTATACCGATGCGGGAAGAAATTCGGTATTCCGCCTGAATCCCAAGACGATGAACCGGAAGGAATATCAACTCCTCGACGCCGGACAGGTCAAAGCCGGCGGCAAAGGTGAGTCCCGCGGCATCACTCCCTATGGCCTCGACTACTCGCCGGTTGATGGAACCATCTGGTATTCCAAGCTCAACGGCAACCGCATCGGCCGGATCGATCCGAAAGCAGCGGACGGTGATATCACCGAATGGAATCCTCCTTTCCGTGGCCCCCGCCGTCTTCACGTCGCTTCCGACGGAATCGTCTGGGTCCCGGGCTTCGGCTCCGGCGTGTTTGGGAAATTCGATCCCAAATCCGAGAAGTGGACGACCTACCCGCTGCCCGATTATTTGAACCAGATCCCCTACGCCCTCAACGTTGCGCCCGACGGCATGGTATGGATCTGTGGCACCGGAAACGACACCCTCTATCGCTTCAATCCCAAGACCGAATACCTCGTCGAATTCCCCTTACCTCACCGCGTCAGCTACACCCGAGAGATCGAGTTCGACAAAGACGGAAATGTCTGGACCAGCACCAGCGGTCCGGCCCGCCACATGGAAAATGTCTGCGGCACCGTCATCAAGCTGGAGATCCTCGACGGCTTCAACGAAGAAGTCGGCGGGATGAAAGTGAAGCCCATTCAACTCAGCAAAGCCGAGCAGGGAATCCTGACCGAATCTCAACAGCGGAAACAACAACAGAACCGAAGCGCACAACTCGGCTCCCTGTTCGCCAAGATCGAGGCGCGGGAAATCCCCGGCGACTACAATGGCAAGACCCACCAACAGTATGTCGAAAAGGTCATGGCGACCCTGCCCGAGCAACAACGCGCCCGAGTCGGGCAGCTCTTCAACCAGCGGCGCAAGAACGGGGCGAAGATGGAGAACCCTGGACACACCTTCATTCGCATCCTCGACTATGTCGCCAAGGGTGGCAAAGCCACCGGGATGCCGGCCGAACCCGGTCCGGGATCGAGTGCAAAACCTCAGGCTGGTTCCTCGAAAAAATCGATGGAGGAAAAGACCGGCGTCCACCGGCTCGAGAATCCACTCCGTTCCCCCTTCGACTCTTTTGTCTACGTGAACCGGATCCCCGACCAGCCGCGCGACGAAGAGACCCCGCACCAGTTCGCCGGCCGCATCCACGGCCGCCTCGCCAACCAGGAGGGACGTGTCCTGCTCAAACTGCCGCCCGGAATGAATCGAACGGCTTACGATGGATTTAAAACATTCCTTGGTTCCGAGGGAAACGCGAAGCTCACCAATTGCATCGCCTGCCATTCGCCACCCAACTTTGCTATCTCCCCGGACGGATCGCTTCGTCAGGGCAAGTGGTCCGCCGGTGAACTGGAGGCCATCCTTCAAACCAAAATAGCGAAGGCGAAGGAAGGGGTTCCCGAGTACGCCGGACTGAAGATCACGGAGTCCGATATCCCCGGCCTGACTGCATTTTTAGGAACCCTGAGCGACGCTAGTGATGAAGCCTTCCGCGATCTCATCCTCAGTGCCTCTGTCGTCGACGTGACGGCGCAGGCAAAACAGATGCCAAAACCCGCAGTAGATACTACAAGCCTTTCCGGAACGGTTCGCTTCAAAGGGGATCGACCGAAGTTGAGACGACTTCCTCTCGACGAAGCGAGCCGGAAACTTTACGAAGACAAACCGCATCTCGACGAGAACCTTCTTATCAGCGATTCGGGCGGACTCGCTAATGTCTTTGTGTATGTGAAGAGTCCGATTCGGGGAGATTTCCCAATTCCGAAACAGCCTGCCGTCATCGACCAGCAGAAATCCATGTTTCGTCCCCGGGTTCAGGGAATTCGCGTCGGACAGGACGTAGTGATGAAGAACGGCGACCCTTTCATCCACAACATCCGTTCCCTCTCAAGAAAAAATCGTCCCTTCAACATCGCCCAACCCGCCGATTCGCCCAACCGCGAGAAAACGTTCGACGCCGCCGAAGGCCCTATCACGATCAAGTGCGATTTCCATCCCTGGATGACCGCGCACTTTTTCGTCATGGATCATCCCTTGTATGCTGTCACTGACGCCGAGGGAAAATTCAATATCGCTGATCTACCGCCGGGCAAACACCAACTGGCTGCGTGGCACGAGGAGTTCGGAGAACAGAAGGCAAGCATTATGGTAAACAAGGAAGATCCCGGAAAAATGGACTTTCATTTTCAGGCGCGAAACTAAAGCCAATCGCGAAGAGACAAGTTGCGGTGCCTAGCACACAGAATGCGAACCCACTTCGTCACGAACTATCAATGATGACTCCAGCCAATTTGTCTTCAAGTATATCTGGTGCACAAGAAGAGAAGCATCTGGCAAACCAGCGGGATATTGAACTTATGTCGAGAATCGGCGACGGCGATAGGAATGCATTTCAAACTCTTGTCGAAATTCACCAGCATGCTGTCGTAGGCACAATCGCAAGAATGCTGGGAGCACCCTGGGAGGCAGATGATCTTGCTCAACAAGTTTTCCTACGAATCTGGAAATCGGCTCCCCGCTACAAACCGAAGGCAAAGTTCACCACCTGGCTCTTCACGATTGTACGCAATCTTGTCTACAATGAAACGAGACGACGGCAGCGAAAGCCAACCGTGTCGATGGAAGAGCGAGCAGAGAATGGCTACCAGGTCTCGGCCGACACTCATTCCTTCTTCCCTGACTCGATCTTGCCTGATCAACAAGCCCTGCAGTCAGAGTTCGAAGCCGTTGTCGAGAAGGCAATTCAGAGGCTGCCCGAAAAGCAGAAAGCCGCGCTGGTCTTGAGACGTCATCAGGAGATGCCCTATTCGGAGATCGCAAAGACCATGTCCATTTCCAAACCCGCAGTGAAAGCCCTCATCTTCAAAGCGCGAACACGGCTCCGAACTTCCCTGCAGCCCTACCTGGAAGGTTGATATGAGATCACATTCTACCCATAGAATATTTCGCCTCCTCGTGATTCGAAAAGTTCTCACCGGAATATCTGGATATGAAGAGGAGGAGAAATGATACGGAACTTATCCATCAAAATTCTTCTTCTTCTGTTGCTTCTTCCCTTCCCCCTATACGGAACGGGTAGTCCCAACGTCGTCGTCCTCCTCGCTGACGATCTTGGCTGGAAGGATCTCCGCTGCTACGGCGGACCGGTGAAAACGCCAGCACTGGATCGACTTGCCGGTAGCGGAATGCTGTTCACCGATTTTCACTCCGGGGCTGCGGTGTGCTCCCCTTCCCGCGCGACCCTCCTCACCGGAAGACACCATATTCGCACGGGAGTCTACAGTTGGATCAGCGACAACGATCAGGACGTTCATCTGCTCCAAAGCGAAGTCACCCTCGCGGAGATTCTAAAGGAGCATGGATACGTAACGGCTCACTTCGGCAAGTGGCATCTGGGCGCTCCCTTTCGCGGACGCGACAAACCGTGGATCGATGAACACGGATTCGACTACTGGTTCGCTACTGACCTCAACGCCGCACCGAGTCATCGCAATCCGGTAAACTTCTGGCGCAACCGCGAGCGCGTTGGAGAACTTGAAGGATACGCCTGCCAACTTGTGGTCGATGATGCGATTCGTTGGCTCGATGAAGAACGAAATCCGGATTCACCCTTTTTTCTCAATGTCTGGTTTCACGAACCACATGCGCCCATCGCCGCGCCTGATGAGATAGTAGAAGACTACGGCGGCACGACCGATCCCGCGGCAATCTACTCCGGAACGATCGACAACACCGACCGTGCCATCGAGCGGCTCTTGGAAAAGCTGAAGGCTATGGGAATCGAGGAGGATACACTCGTGATCTATTCTTCTGATAATGGGAGCTATCGCAGAGATCGGGTGGGCGAACTGCGCGGCACCAAGGGTTCGAATTTCGAAGGCGGCATCCGGGTGCCGGGCATCTTCTCCTGGCCCGGAAAAATTTCAGAGAGGCAAATCACCGATGAACCCGCCGGTCTCATCGACATCCTGCCCACGGTGTGCGAACTGCTCGGGATAGACCCGCCGAAAGGCGTTTCTCTCGATGGAGCAGATCTCTCCCCCATCCTCCTGGGTGAAGCCGACTCGATCACGCGCCACCAACCGCTCGCCTGGATTCTGCCATTGTCAGGAAATCCCCTTGCTCTCCGGGACGGCAAGTGGTCTCTCATTGGCTATCGCACCGGGGAGTTCCCTCGCGACCGCGAAGCCATGACCGCGTTGCTCCAGCAGATGGAAGCGGTTCTGCGGGAAAACGGTGTCTCCGATCCGACCACGGAGGTGAAGGCGAAACTGTTTGAGGGGTTCGATAATCCAGAAGCTGAGCGTCTCCGCGGCGCCTACATCCGCCACAACCAGTTTCAGGAATCGTGGATTCCAGCGATCAAGACAATGACTTACGACCGCTTCGAGTTGTATGATCTTTCCGAAGATCTCGCGCAAAAAAACAACGTAGCAGTACAGCATCCCGAGGTCTTTCAACGATTGAAGAAGCAACTCTTGGAATTGACTGCGAACGTTGTCGCCGAAGGACCGGATTGGAGCCAACAAAAAGAATGAATTTTTCGTGGACCAGGATTGCGTTTGTCGGTGTCTGCGGCCTCGTGCTGGCGCCGATCCATAGCCCTGCCTTTGAGCCGGCCGTGTCCCCGCTCGTCGAGGCCTCCTGCATCGAGTGCCACGATCGGGACACGAAAACCGCGCTGAACCTTGAGGAACTGAATTTTGACCTTGATAATCCAGAGGCATTCCGGAAGTGGGAAAAGGTGTTCGACCAGATCGAATCCGGGAAGATGCCGCCGGCGAAAAAGCCGAGACCGAACCCCAACCTGAAAAGGGCGGCACTTGATGCTCTCAATCAACAGCTGCGCGAAACAAGCCTGACATATCAGCAGAAAAACGGACGCATTCCGGCCCGGCGTCTGACACGAACCGAATACGAATACACTCTGCACGATCTGCTCGGCATCGGCGGCGACCTTTCCTCCAAGCTGCCCCCGGAGAGCACTTCGTCGACTTTTGACACGATGGTTTCCGAACAGGGCATTTCGCCAGTGCACATCCGCAGCTACCTCGCCGTGGCGAACCTGGCTCTGGACGAAGCGATCGAACTGGGGCCAAAACCCCAAATGGAACCGAGACAGATTGACTATCGGAATCATTCCTACCAGCAAATGTGGTTCGAACGCGAATTGCGTCGCGGGGGTAATACGGTACTGAGAACCGACGATGCCTTTGTCACCTTCGACGGCCGCCCTCACACCACGCAAACCGACAACATGGGCATCCGGTTCCCCGTCGCTGGACGCTATCGAATTGCCGCAGAAGCATACGCCTACCAGGCAAAGACGCCGGTGACCTTCTGTATCTACCGGGGAAATGACCGATCCGGAAATGCGGAATTGATTGGCAGCTGGCAGCTCGACCCGGGACAAGCGAAGCAAGTCGAACTCGAACACTACTTCACTCCCGAAGACTACTTCTACCTCGCTCCAGCGGACCTCGATCAGTTACCGGATGGAAAAGCGATCTTCCACTACGGCGCCCGGCGCTATCCCGGCGAAGGCGTCGCTGTTAGCCGACTGAGCTTGGAGGGACCGCTTGAACGCCAATGGCCGCCCGAGCGAACTCGCGATCTGCTCGGCGACGTTGAGTTTCAGGCCGGCCCGGGCGGCAAACACAAAGTTATCCTTCGCGACGAACCGCAGGCCCAAATAGCGGACGTTGTCAGCCGGATTGGTCCACGGGCCTTCCGGCGTCCGCTCGTGGATGAGGAACCCGGAATCTGGGCGGCGCTCGCGGAGCCGGTCCTCGAAGAAGGTCGCGGATTCGAGGAGGGCCTCCGGGTCGTGCTCCAGGCGATGTTCACGTCGCCGGAATTTCTCTATCACCAGGCGGAACCCGGCCCACTCGATGACTATGCTTTGGCGACACGGCTTTCGTATCTCCTCTGGAAAAGTCTACCCGACGACCAGCTCTTTCTTCTCGCCGCCGAAGACAAACTGGGCGAGCCGGCCATCCTGGCCTCTGAAGTTAACCGTATGCTTGATGACGAAAAATCACTCCGTTTCCTCGATGATTTTCTCGATCAGTGGCTCGAACTCGAGGATATTGATGCCACCACGCCGGACGAAAAACTTTATCCCGAGTATGACGACGTCCTGCGCCAGGCCATGCTCGAGGAAACACGACGGTTCTTCGCGGAGTTGATCTGGGATGATCGCGGCGTGCGCGAACTGGTCGACTCCGATTTCACTTTTCTGAATAGACGACTCGCCGAGCACTACGGCATTCCCGGCGTCGAGGGACTCGAGTTCCGGAAAGTGACGCTACCCGCCGACAGTCCACGCGGTGGACTTCTCACCCAGGCGAGTCTCCTCAAGGTCACCGCGAACGGTACGAACACCTCACCCGTTCCTCGCGGAAGTTTCGTCCTGAGTAACTTGCTGGGAACTCCGCCAAGTCCACCGCCTCCGGGCGCGGGAGCAATCGAGCCGGATACGCGAGGCACCACCACGATCCGCGAGGAACTGGCCGCCCATCGTCGCGTGAAAAGTTGCAACAGCTGTCACCGGACGATCGATCCGCCGGGCTTCGCAATGGAGAGCTTCGATCCGATTGGAGGGTTCCGAACCCATTACCGGTCGACCGGAGAGGGTCGACAGCCTGACAAACTCCTCTTTGGTCGGCGCATCCGCGAATATCGGCTGGGTCCTCCCGTTGATGCTTCCGGGACGACGGCGAACGGCGAACCGTTTTCGGGAATTCGGGATTTTAAGCGACTGCTTCTGCAACAGGAAGACCAGATTGCCCGTCACTTTCTCAGCCAATTAGTCGCCTACGCTACCGGGGCCGAAATCCAATTCGCCGACCGCGAAGAACTGGACCGAATACTCGATGACTCTAGCAAGGATGGATACGGTGTGCGCGGAATGATTCACGCCGTAGTGCAGAGCAAAATGTTTCGAAACAAGTAATCCCGGAATCCACCATGCCTACACCTCAACTGAACCGCCGCACATTCCTGAAAGCTTCTGGAATCTCGATGGCATTGCCCATGCTGGAAGCTTTTGGAAAAGTGGCTGAGACTCCCCCGAAACGTGCACTGTTTATTTGCAATACACTCGGCTTCTACTCACCGGCCTTTTATCCCACAGTGGCTGGACCGAACTACGAGCCCTCAGAGTATCTTTCGCTTCTGGAAGAACACCGCAAGGACTTCACCGTTTTCTCCGGCCTCTCTCACCCCGACCAGGGGGGCGAACACGCCTGCGAAATGACCTGGCTGAGCGCGGCACGAAATCCGGGACGCGACGGCTTCCATAACTCGATCTCGGTTGACCAGTTCACTGCGGAAGAGCTCGGCTACGTGACGCGTTTTCCATCACTCTCGCTCAGCAGCGATGGACCGATGAGCCAATCCTACACCGGAAACGGTGTCATGGTTCCTGCGATGGACCGCCCTTCGGAAGTCTTCGCGAAACTCTTTCTCAGCGGAAGACCGGACGAGGTGGCCCGTGAGAAACGTAGATTAAGCGACGGACGCAGTATTCTCGACTCTCTCGGCGACCAGCGAAACCGGCTCCTGGGAAATGCGTCTCCCGCCGACCGGGGGCAACTTGATGACTATTTCGAAGCTATTCGACAAGCGGAGCGCGACCTCACGGAGGCCGAAGCCTGGTTCGATCGCCCGAAACCGAAAGTCGATACCAAGGCTCCCGAGGACATTCTCGACAAAACTGACCTGGTCGGAAGAATTGAACTGCTCTTCAAGCTGGTTCCACTGATTCTCCAGACTGACTCCACTCGCGTCATCAGTATCGTCGTTCAGAACAATCACGGGATCCCCCTGATCAATGGAGTTGACGCCGAACATCACAACCTTTCCCATCACGGCCGTGATCCAGATCGAATCGATCAACTGAAGAAAATTGAGCGCGCCATTCTTGCTTGCTTTGACAGCCTCCTTACCCAACTCAATTCCCGGGAAGAAGCCGGGGCCACACTTATTGACCACACCTTGACTCTCCTGGGTAGCAATCTCGGAAATGCTGCCGCGCACGATCCCCGCAACAATCCCATACTTCTTTCAGGGGGAGGATTGAAGCATGGATCATTCTCCACTCACAGTCCGACAGACAACACTCCCCTCAGTAATCTCTTCCTCCGAATGCTTCAGGAAACCGGAGTCGAGACAGATCAATTTGCGAGCAGTTCGGGAGTAATTGATTGGTGAAATTCGACAGGAAAAACAGAGAGCCCGACTGATAGAAATTTGCCTGATCAAGGGTTTCTTTCAAAGCACCGGCTCGGTCGGATTTGCGTTGTCCATTACGTAGAGCTTGCCGTGCCCGATTGCGTAAAGCCGATCCCCTTCTACCTCGACGGCCTGGCAGGGACCGATTCCGGAAACCTTCCGGACCGGCAAGGCATTGCCATACTCCTTTTCAGGATGCGCCCCCCGACGAAACCGGTTCCTATCATTGAATAAACGGTGATCAGGCAAGCGGCAGTTAAACGATTCATAGGCACTACGGCTAGCTTTCAGGGATAGTCAGTTTCAATCCATAGATGGAATTGGGTCCATCCTCTTCACCGGCATAGTAGACGAGGAACCACTCGTTACCACCCAGGCAAGTCATCCACGGATATCCAAAATCCTCAACACCGGGCACCGACATCACCAATCCAAGACGACGCCAAGGCAGTGAATCTGAGTCTGCCTGCCACAAATAGATCTCCTTCTTTTCCGAACGTTCCGTTTGCAGAGCCAATAGACGATCGGGATTTGTCGGATCGACTACGATAAACGGACTCGGATGCACTGCTGAATCGTCACCCTGAATCACTTTCGGCAGAAACTGCCAGTTCGCCCCGGAGTCGCTGCTTTCAAACTGATGATAAGCGTGGGCGGCGTTCTCCCGGACCAATCCTAGCAAACGCCCGGAGGAATATATAAAAGTCGGCTCGAAATACTTTTCTGTAGAAATCGTGTTAGGCCCGCCCCAGGACTTCCCCTGATCACCGGAGTATGCGATCCAGATACCATATCCCTTCGGTTTACGAAAATGCCCACACACTGCGAGTCCCTTTCCTTTCACCGGGAAAACATGGCCAAAGACCGAGCCTGTCCTGTTTTCACCGAGATTCGTCGTATCGACAGGCAACCACGTCTTGCCGCTGTCCTCCGAACGCCACCCGTAGATGTTGTTGCGGAGATCGTCGGTGAATGCCATCACCATAAGAACCAGGGCACCGCCGTCAGTTTTCCCCATTGCCAGATTGGCACCGTGCTGGTAGGGCATAGTGCTATCAAAGTGCTTCAGGATTTTGGGTTTTGAGAAGGTCTCGCCGCCATCCTGAGAAATCGAAATCGCGGGACAACCATCCCCGTTTACATGTTTTCTCCCGGCAATGTAAGCGGTAACGATCGCTCCATCATCAGCGGTGACGACTTTCGGCCACGACAAATGACTATACCGGGGCTCTTCGGGGGCAGGAATGATCACTCGTGGTTCTCCGTAGTCACCTCCTATTGCCAAAGAAAGGAAAACGAATGATATTGAAACGATGGTAGCGGGTAGCGGAAATGCTTGTCTCATAAACGGTATTCCCAACGATCGTCTTTGAAGCGGCATAGTCTAGTTCGCGCATCCGATTCCGGCAGTCACGATCAATCATTTGAAAAGAACCTTAATTTGGAAAGCTTCAGGTAACTCTTTACCCGGCTTCACGATCAGCTTAATCGCAGATCTTCGCGACCTGTCTTTCTCAACGCAATATCCAGTTCTGACGCTGCGAACTTTAGCAGCGGGATTTTCGAATCATATTCGACCTGCCAACCAACATAGAGGGCAAATCCCGTGCCTTGCGATTCCTCTGAGTCGCGACAAACCGGGATCACAATGAAAGTATTCCAGCCCTGTTCCTTTTCGCCGCCTTCTGCGGCACGCGTCCGGAAAATGCGCAAAAAGCCGCCAGTAAACAAGCTTCAGCAATCACTTATAGGGTCGCTCGAAGCTCACCCGAACCTGACCTAATTACAATATGGCGAGAGGGAACTTTTGTGCCGGGCGCAGTTCTCTCTGAGTGCCTCTCTAAGGATTAACTCGAATTCTAAAGTGCCCGAAGTTGTCTGAGAAACGTCCGCAGTTCTCTGGTCAGGCGCCTGGCTTTCGCTGTCTGTCTTCTCTTCCTGGCTTTCTTGATATCCCTCCTCAGTTTTTTGATCTGCTTCGTAAGCGCTGCTCTCCTTGCCGCGTTGGGGTCGGGCTTGTCGACAAGCTTGACCCATTGACCGGGATCGGTCAGGGAATGGTGGGAGTTGAACGAATGTGTTACCGGCGGAGGCCATTGAGGATGAGGGTGAGGGCGTAGTGAGCTTCTTCATGGGTTAAGCCCTGGCCGAAGCGTAGCGTGCCGTGGTCGCCGCGGGCGATGAGGGCGATGAGGGCGGGGCGGTTATAGAACTGGTTGGCTGCGTGGGCTTCGAATTTTTTGGTAAAGCCACCAAGTAGTTTGCGGACGACGCGGTTCTTGACCATGCCGTCGAGAGTGGCGAGCGCCTGGCGGTCTTCGGTGAAGTCCTCGGTGTTGACCAATAGTTCCTCAATATCAGCGGCGGGGAGTTCATACTTGGGTTTGCGGAATGTTCTACGTCTTTGAAGCTGCAGGGTGTCCGGGGTGATGGTGATAACTTCGAAGTGCCGTTTTCGCAGGCGGTAGGCGATGTAGGAGAATAGAAAAAGGACGGTGGGGACGGCGACGACAGCTAAACCGATGACCAGTTTCGGGTCGCCGAGGTGGAAGAAGTTATTCACTCCTGCGGCGAAGAAATAGGCGACGAAAAGATGGGTGATACGCAGCCTCGGACGATAGGTCGGCGGTGGTGGGAATGTCAGAGTATGAGTGGGGCCGGAGACTTTGACAAGGATGCGGCTATCGTTGGGCTTCGATGGTGCGGCTAGAGGCGAGTGGGCCGCGATGGGAGCCAAAGCAACCGGGGTGTCGAGTTCCTCGGGCTGGCGGATCCTGCGGGCTTTCTCGGTCTCGTCGTGGAGAGGTAGATGGAGAAACTTAGCGATGTGTTCGGCGGTGGCGCGAGAAGCGAATACATCAGTGGATGTGTATAGGGAGGAGCCTTCCCCATGGCGGAAACAGAGGGTTACCGGGTAGGAGGGACGACTGCGACTCCCGCTGCTGCCACTGGAATTGGATTCCGTCTGGCGCTGGATACGAAGATGAGTGGATTCGCCCAGCCGGCGTTGCTTCTTGTATACCGGGAGAGAGAAAATGGCGTAGGAGTCGGAGAAAGAATCGGTAGTGCGGTCGAGGACGGTCGAGTTTCGAACAGTGGTGATGGCTAGTCCGAACAGCAAAAAGGGAATGCCAAAAAAAACAGTGCCGACCCTGAACCCAGTGGTGAGGCCGGGGTCGGTGAGACCCATGAGAATGACGAAAAGTCCCGCAGCGGTGAAAATCGTACCGAACAGTGCTGCGCACCCACCGCCGGAGGGGAGCTCGAGGCGTGAGCTGGTGGTTCTGATTCCGGGGAGCACCTCCACGGTCTTGAAACTTCTAGACGAGATGATGTCGAACAAGAGACTGGCGATACCAAGGGCCAGGCTTACACCAATGGCGATGTGGACAATCGTGTATTCCGAGGGGGCTGTGTTTGTCGCCTCCGGACCAAGGGGGTCCTGTGCGTCGGCTTGGATTGCGAGAGCGAAAAACAGTCCTATTATCAAGGGTGCGAGGGGTGTCCGGAGGCTCATACTTCTGAAAGTGGCGAGGTAGCGTCGCTGAAGGTTTCCTGGTGGAGGCCCATCCTGTGATTGCCAGATGGCAGGGGTTGTTGGGCAGGGCAAACCCATGAATGTTATTACAAAATCCAATCCTACCGAAACCTGTAAAACAATCAAGTTCGGCATCGACACCCACGCGAAGTGGTACTACTCCAGTCGACAAGACCATAGTGCCCCCTTCCAACCAGAGGCGATGCGCAGTGACAGAGGGCCGGGGTTTCAGAGTAAATTTCAGGAGTCGGTTCTGGACGAATGGAAAAGGTTTTGTCTGTAGATTCTGAATCGGAGCCGCGTGTGGAGATTCCAATTCAATTTGACTGCGTCATCCATTTCAACCGTTCCGGCAACCACTGTTGTCCTACGCTTGCTCCCTTCCGAATCCCACATGCTATCGAGGATCGCCGCTTGTCGCCATATAACCAATTCACCAATTCGTTCTCTTCCAGCGTATAGTGCCTGCAAGCAGCTTGAATAATTCTCTCCGATTTAGTCTTCCCGTGGTCTTTCCGCACAAAACTCGACTGAATTGTTTCAGATGCGCCGCCCCATGAAGATCCGGTCGCTGGCACGCATTCGGGCAGAGGAGGTCGTCCCGCCAACGATCGAGTCAGAGCCCTGGACCCTGCCGGTTGAAGTGCCGGCATTTCAATTGAGCAACGAAGTCGCCGTCGTTGGTGTGCCAGGTGAAGTCTTTGTCGAACTGGGCCTCGCGATCAAAGAAGCCTCCCCTTTTCCCGTCACCCTCATCGTCGAGCTGACCAACGTGCACATCGCCTACGTTCCGACACGGAAAGCTTTCGCTGAAGGCGGCTACGAAACGCTTAACTCCCGCCTCGCTCCCGGTGGCGGCGAACTCCTCGTCGCATCCGCGATCCGGCAACTGCAGGCTTTGAAGGCGGGGTTGTCTTCAAGGGCAGGAGCGGATCAAAAGCCCGGAATCGCACAGCAGCCTTCTCCCTGACTCTTCATCCGGGAAACTCTACTTCCGCTCCATCGCCTGGATCACCTGTTCCTTGATCGCGCCGGAAATCTCACGATCCGGTTTGATTTGAAAATCCGCGAAGGACTGCCTGGAATCATCGTGCATACAGCCAAGCCCGCCCATCGCGTCTCCCGCTTTCCAGTGCATGCCTTTCGGCAGTCGCGGAGAGAAATTCAATCTGACTTCGTCCTCTTCCGGATATGGTTCCACGAAATAATCCACCGTGGTATTGCTGTCGTCTTCAGACCGGTAAAGAATCTTATTCTCCATCCCACCAAGTTCCGCAGGAAAGGGTGATTCGACAAGTTGGCGTTTGGCGCAATGAGAGAGTTTGGAATTTTTTGATCTTGAATCCTCCACCAGTGAGCTAGAATCAGGTGCGTATGCAGACCTACCTTCGACATCTCTCTTTGCTTGCCTTCATGATGATGAATTCGGAAGCAAGCGACCCTGTCGAATCCTCCGGAAAAGACTCTGCAGCGACCGCCGACGCTGTTGCGCGTATCGCCGAAATGCAAATTCCTCGCAAGAGAGAGTGTTCTCCGCTCTACCTGGTCGCCCACGATCTGTCGATCGCCACGGGGAAACCTTCGCTGGTTCTCATGTCAAGCGGATCCACCCATATCCCGGTGTGGTCGCTTTCGGGTGGCACGCCGGGACAGTCGGTCTCGGGAGTCGTCGGCGCTCTCCCCAAAGATTGTGTCGCGGTGAGAGTGGAAATCGTTGTGACTTCAGATGACCCGCAAACCAGTTCAGAATTTGAAGATCTCTACCGGGTCCACCTTTCGCAAATGGTGGAAGGCGCCCCGTTCACCGATCGCTATGCGCTGGGCAAGCCGGTGCAGACACCACTCCCCGCCGCTCCTTTTCATTCCCGGACGATCGTTCTGGAATCCTTTTACGAAGTCGTTCCTGACGCGCCACTGACCGTGCGAATTCAGCGGGAGCCCGGTCTTCCCGGCGATACCTTCACCCGCCCCACCGGTCTCGCGGTGGTGAAGGTGATTCCTTTGAACGCACTGCCCGAAGCTCATGTCGTGCAGGACCTGGGTGGCTACAATTCGTGGCCAATGACTCAGGCAATCGGCGAAAAGCTGGTCTGCACCTACAGCCGGGGCACGAAACATACGATCGGGGAAGACGTCCGCGCGGTGTATGCCCGCACCTCGACCGATGGCGGAAAAACGTGGACCGTGGAGACGGTGGTCGCAGACACACCGGACTACGGCGAGGTCACCGTCGGCAAAGGACTCGATTCCACCGGGGCGATGCTGCTCTGGGTTCGCCGCGTCGGAAAGGAACGGCACCACGATCTCTACCGCACCACGGACGGAGTCACCTTCACGCTTCTGGCGACGCCGAAACTCGCGGTGCAACCCATGCAGATCACCGATACCTTTGCCGTCCCCGACGTCGGGATGATGGCCCTTTGGTTCGCAGGGAACTACAGTGACAAACCAGTTCACTCCTGGGGCATCATGACCAGCAAGGACGACGGAGCCACCTGGACACAGACTCCCGTCGAATCCGACCTGATGAAAGCGGACTGGCCCACCGAGCCCTCTGCAGTTTACCTCGGCGATGACAGGATACTTGCAATCGCGCGGACGGAGAGCGGACCGGCTCAGTTCCAGATAACATCAAACGATAAGGGAGCCACGTGGACCCGACAACGAACCAACATCGGCGATATCTTCGCCTCGACACCCAGCCTCATCCTCGACCCCGAAACGGGTTTGCTAAGCAATTATTACTACGAACGCGGCCGGGGTATCCTCCGGCGCAGAGTCGTGAAGCCGGAGGTCGTCTTCCAGAATCCGCTTAACTGGCCGCATTCCGAGGCCGTCACCACCGGCAGTAAAATCGCGTGGGATTCAGGCAACGCGAACGCCACTGTGATCGGCGACACCCACTATGTTTCGTTTTATTCCGGAAAGGATCCGGACACCTCGGTCATGGTTTTGGAGATTCCCGAGCCGACGGCTGGGGATGGTCGGGGCAAGGACGATGGTGGGGCGAAAGAGTAGCCTGCAGCTCCGCGGAGCGGCATTCCCCGGGGCATCGGTCCTGCTGGAATTGAGGGGGTGCAATTTTTCAATCAGTCAGAGTCAAGCTCTTGCTCCTTTCAGTATGCTGGGTTATTCAGCAGGTCCTATCGACTTCATTCTCACTATCTTGAGTCAAGCCCCGTTCAAGATGAAGTGAAGTCGAAAGGTTAAAAGGCACTATGCCAACAGCATTGCAAACGGAGTGAGTTCCATAATCGAACAGAGAAAATGAGTCGAAAATTAGAATTATTAGCGCCGGGTGGTGATGTGGAAGCTATTAAGGCTGCCATTGTAGCCGGGGCTAATGCTGTCTATTGCGGACTGGATGTATTCAATGCTAGAAACCGTGCCTCCAACCTCTCCATGGATGAGTTATATGGCGTCATCAGGCTTGCCCATGAATATAACTGCGAGGTCTTCCTGACTCTCAATGTGGTGATTTTGGAGCACGAAATCCCAATTCTGGTAAGGCTGTTAAATCAGGTTGTGAATAGTGGAGTTGATGGATTGATCGTCCAGGATATGGGTGTTTTCAATATTGTGAAGAAGCATTTCCCTACTCTTGATATACACGCCTCGACTCAAATGACGACTCACAATGAGGGGCAGATTTTATTTCTAGGTAAACTTGGGGCAAATCGGGTCAACCTTTCCCGGGAATTAAACCTTCCGGAAATTACCAAATTGACGGCTGTGGCTCATGAAAATAATATTCTGACTGAGGTCTTTGTTCACGGGGCGCTTTGCATCGCCTTTTCCGGACAATGCTATTCGAGCTCAGTGAGCGTTGGGAACTCCGGTAACCGTGGTCGTTGTAGCCAGGCTTGCCGTGATAAATATGAAGAGACCGCGGCCGGAAATGAGTATCCACTCAATTTAAAAGATAATTCAGCCATTTTTGAGCTCCCGCAGTTGATCGAGGCCAAAGTCGATTCTCTAAAGATTGAGGGTCGCATCAAAGGGGCTCTCTACGTTTATACCGTCACTGAGACGTGGCGAAAAAAGATCAATCGTTTTGTCGAGTCGGGAGACCTTACGGGTGACGATTCAAACCTTCATAAGGTGTTTAATCGGAGTTTCACCAGTTCATTCCTGAGGGGAAATCTTTCTAAGGACATGTTCATCGATAGCCCGAAGGACTACAGTGCCCAGCACGCGATTGAGAAAAGTAGCGCGATTACTGAGCAAGAGCGTCAAGTTGCTCAATGGAATCTCCGTGATGACAAACAGGCCCTCGGTGACACTCTTGCTGATAAAATAGAAGGCCTTACGATCGACAAGCCAAACTTAGTGATTTCAGTAAAGGCAGAGCTCGGTGAGAAACTGGTTTTCACTGCCCTAACAAGGGGGAGTGAGTTTGTCGTGACTTCAACTTCTCTCCTGCGCCCCTCTAAAGAATCCTCGATTACAGCGAATCTGCTGACGAAGCGTTTTAAAAGTTTTAATGACAAAAATCACAACTTAGCAGCGGTCGATTTCTCCAATCTCAATGAAGGCCTAAGTGTTCCGTTCAAAGAGCTCAATGCGATGAAGAAAACGCTGGCGTTCGTTCTGAACGGATCAGTCGAGCACGTACCTCCGATAGAGGTTCCCAAGCTTGCGCAACATCCAAAAGTGGAAGCGTCTCCCAGGTTATCCCTTCTCATTAGTGATGAAAAAGATGCTAATCTCTGTGATGTGACGGATGCGGATATCTACTTCAAAATTCCAGAAAGCTTGAAAAAAGGCTGTGATAAATACAGCGAGATTCTTCTTAGCAATCCGAGGTTTATTCCATGGTTTCCCGCCGTGCTGATCGGTAAGGATTATCTTGAGGCCGTCAGGATTTTGGAATTGACCAAGCCAAAAACAATCGTCACTAATAATTCAGGCGTGGCATACAAGGCCTTTGAGATGGGGATAGAATGGATTGCAGGTCCATTTCTAAATACGACAAACTCCCATGCTCTGATGGAGATGCAGGAAGTCTTTGATTGTAAGGGCGCCTTCATTTCGAATGAGATCAATCGCAATCAAATAAAGAACATTAGACGTCCAAAGGGCTTCAAGCTTCTCTATAGTATCTACCATCCAATCTTGATGATGACTTCTCGCCAATGTTTCTTCCAAAGAACCGTAGGCTGTAAAAAGGCAGCAATTGAAGATAACTGCATGCTGAGCTGCACAAAGGCCACCACGATTACGAATGTTAAAGGAATCTCTTTTGCTGTAGATAAGCAAAAAGGTGGCTACCCGAGTATCTATAATCACGAGCAATTCTTAAACCTTGAAGCGGTTCGAGATTTTTCAGATCTCTTTGATGAATTCTTTATTGATTTGACTGATATTGGCTCAGGATCAAAAGAGAAGTTGGATAAAGTTCGGCTTGTTCAAGAATTTGAAAGGTTCCTTGTTGATGAAAATCAAACAAAAGAGGCCCTCCATGACATGGTGGAAGTGAAAACAAATGCTCAATACGAGCAGGGTCTTTAGTCGTTTAAGCGTCAGATCAACTGAGCTGATAGGGATTTGCTTATTCAAGGATTTTTATCGAGGCGCCGGTCCGGCCGGGTTTAAGGGCAGGCAGTGTGTTTCCCTTCCAGCGAAATGACGATTACTTTTCCATCTCTTCTCGGAATAGCGCTGCCGAAGGCATCAGTGGAAACGGTTCCTGCATCGTAATCGACTTCGACGGGAATGGAGGCATCAGAAAACCCTTTATAAGAATGATGAAGGATGCCTGCCAATTTCCGGCCTTGAGTCGGTGGGACACTATATGCGACAAGGCTTTGCAAAACGCAGCCCGAGGTGGTTCGGCGAGTGCCACCGCAATCAATGAAATCTTTGATCACATAGCCGACTTCAGTGATGTGAAAATGAGGGTAATTGTTTCCCCGATAGGAAGGAGAAGTTGAAGCCCGCTCTCCGGATTTTCAGAGAGAATCTTTATGAACTGCGTCAGTGAAATCATTTCGATGATAGTTAGAGAGGTGTCACGGGCGATTCAAAAACAGAAAACTCTGCGTACAGTGGCCAGAGAAAATGATTGAATGAGGCGCGAGTTTGCTGGATTTACTTACCAAATCAGGGTTCACTTTCGATGCCTGATTATGTTTTCCGAAAACCTCCAACTCATCCTTACCTTCCTTGTTCTGCTCGCGGTCTTTGCCTGCTTTATCAAAGAGTGGATTTCCTCTGAACTCGCCGCTCTCGGGGGGATGAGTGTGTTGATCATACTCGGAGTCCTGCGAGAAAGTGATCTGAAGGTGGTGTTCGGCAACCCCGCTCCGATCACGATTGGGGCCATGTTCATTGTCAGCGAGGCACTTGTCCGGACGGGTGCGATCGATGCGATTGCAATAAAATTCAGTGAATGGGCCGGGAGATCAATGAGCCGGGCGCTCGTGATTATCGCTTTGATAGTCGTCCCTCTGTCGGCCCTCATGAACAACACTCCGGTGGTCGTGGTTTTTCTTCCGGTGATTATGGCTTTTTCTCGAAGCTCCGGCCTCAAAGCGAGCAAGTTGTTGATACCTCTTTCCTTCCTCAGTATTCTTGGCGGAACGATGACCCTGGTCGGGACGTCGACGAATCTGCTGGTCGCAAGTGTCGCCAAAGATGGTGGTCAGCCGCCTTTCGGTATCTTTGAAATCAGTAAGTTGGGTGTGGTTTACGCGGCGATCGGTTTTGCTTACCTCTATTTCTTTGGAAACCGACTTCTCCCTTCACGTGACACGGTGAGCAGTCTCCTCGATGCTGAAGACACGAGGCGATTTTTGAGCGGGGTAAAGATCGCTGAAGAATCTCCTTTGATCGGAGAGCGACTCATTGAGCATCCCCTTTTCTCGACTGGCCGTCGCACTTTTGTTTATGAAGTGATTCGTCTGGGTATCCCGGTGACGGAGATTCCTCTCGATGCAATTGTGATGCAGGAAGGTGATATCCTGCACCTGAGAGTGACCTCGAAGCATCTGGCTGTGATCAAAGAAACCAAGGGGCTTCGGATGACGCATGACCGATCTGACCCTTCAGACGAAAAGAAGGAGAAAGGCCCTGAAATCAAAACGGTGGAGGCAATTATTGGTAACAAAAGCTCCCTCATTGGTCGAACGATTCGTAATTCCAATCTGCGTCGGCACTTTGGGGTGGTGGTCGCAGCGGTTCACCGAAAAGGAGAGAACGTGGAAGATGGTTTTCAAGACACCATATTGCAATTCGGCGACACGCTACTGATTGAAGGACCTGTCGAAAATTTGGTGCGACTGCAGCAACGTGAGGATTTTTTAAGTCTCAATGAGTTGAATGTCAGGGCGCCACGAAAATCGAAAGTGCTCATCGCCGTTGGAATCCTACTCGGGGTGATTGTGTGTTCAGCTTTTGAAGTGATGTCGATTACGAGCGCTGCTCTGGTAGGGGCGGTGGCGGTAATACTGACTCGCTGCGTCGATGTGAAGGACGCTTATAAAAGTATCCAATGGAGCATCCTTTTTCTTATCTATGGGATGCTGGCGATCGGCCGGGCCATGGAGAATACGGGCGGTGCCGAATTGCTCGCGAATCAAGTCGTTGGAGTGATGGAAGCTTTCGGACCGATAGCCATTTTGGCCGCCATTTATCTGCTCTCCTCACTTCTCACCGAGATGGTGACGAACAATGCCGTCGCGATTTTATTGACGCCGATCGTGATTTCGATTGCCGGTTCGTTGGGAGTCGATCCTCGTCCCTTTATCGTCGCGGTGATGTTTGGGGCCAGTGCCAGCTTCACCACTCCTATTGGCTACCAGACAAACACCTACGTTTATGGGGCCGGGGGCTATAAATTCAGCGATTTTGTCAAAGTCGGGGTACCTTTGAATATCATTTTGTGGATTGCTGCGACGATCTTGATTCCAATGTTTTGGCCGTTTGAACCTTAGTGGTTTTCAGTAGCATTTCTTAAAATTTGGGGACCACGCGGCATGGGGAGAATTGCCATTCAAGATCATGATGTCAATACATGCAATATGTCGGCTGCCCCCTAAAAACCGGATGTGGATTACTCGGCGATGGCTACCGGGTCAAAGCTCCAGTTACCGGTGAGCCATTCGAATGGATCTGCACGAAAATCGGCCCCGGCGCGGAGTGGCGTCCCTCGATTCGCCTCAACTAGCAGGGAATAGGTGAGACAGCTGGCGCCTTTTCACCTGAAAGACAGGCCGCAATCAGTTAGGCTTGTCCGTGGCAGTCAGCGTAACCTTACGAGCTTTCGGTTTCGCGGCGTGGTAGGCCTGATCGTTGAATGCCTCCGATTCCCGGATCGATTCCACCACGACTTCTTCCAGGCGGCCTTCTTCCAGCACTTGCAGAAATTCTTCGTGCCGAACGCTCCCGGCTCCCACCTGGGGAACTTTTCGGCCTTGATTTATACGTTGGTCGGAAACGGCAAAGCTCACGGCATCGCCCCTGAGCGATACTTCGCCATCGCATCCTAAAAGGGGTCATCCGACATTTTTCAATTCTAAAAGGGGTCATCCGACATTTTTCAATTCTATCACCTCCTCATTCCCGGCCGGGTTTGAGGATATGCAGCTTTTGGTTCATTCGTAAATTAACGGTCGTGCGCCTCCAGGATCCTCGCGATTTCATGGCAATCGATCGCATCAAAAAACTGCGGGGGCTTGCTACTCAATTAAGCCTATTATACGATCCCGGAAATATGCCAATTCCACTCCCTTTGTGAAATCTCTGATAATGAACCGATCTATTCTTCTCATTTTAACCCTTTCGGCAGGAGCTCTTTCAGCCGCTGCCGAAGGACTCAAGCCGGTCAAACACCTGATCGACACCCACATTCACCTTTATGACACTGCTCGCGAAGTCACGTGGCCTCCCAAGGATGACGAAATTCTTCATAAGCCCCACTTGCCGAATGAATATTCCAAGCTTGCCAAAGACGCCGGCGTCACTGCTGTGATTATCGTTGAAGCGAGCAATCGGCTTGAAGACAACCAGTGGGTTCTTGACCTGGTAAAGGGAGATGATTTCTATACCGGTCTGGTGGGCAATGTGGACGTTTATCGCGACGACTTTGGAGCTCAAATCAAGGTGTTAAAAGAAGACCCTCGCTTCGTAGGAGTTCGTGCTCGCGGCCCCAATCCGATCGATTTCACAGATGAACGCGTTCTTAAAAACCTCCGCATCCTCGCAAAGGAAAACCTGACCTTGGACTATCTCACCAATGGAGGTGGCATTCCGGGTATTGAAAAAATTGCCAGCGTCGCTAAAGCTATCCCCGATCTTCATATCGTGGTGAACCATTGCCTCGGCTACAACTTTGACGGCAAAGCCCCCGGCCAAGACTGGACTGCCGCAGTTAAAGAACTCGCCTCCAACAAAAAGGTGTCATGCAAAATTTCCGGTCTCTATCAGCGATCAGTCCCACAACCGGCACCCCGAAATCTGGATCACTACGAATCCGTACTATCGGTTTTGTGGAATAGCTTCGGGAAAGACCGAATGATTTACGGCAGCAACTGGCCCTGCACCAAGCACACCGACACCTACGCGAGCTATCTCGCGCTCGTTGATCAATTCTTTAGCAAAAAAGGACAGGAAGCACGGGAACAATATTATTGGAAAAATGCTGCGGCTGCCTACCGCCTGCCTCTAGACTGAGCAGTTCCATCCCCTTTTTCCAACAGTCCTTTTGATTCAAAGAACAGACAGGACCTGATCGGAAAACCCGGGATCCAAGAGCCCCCTTCGTTTGGCGTTGCTTGCGATATTGGCTGGGCGAAACACCCAACTATCGCAATCGGAGCCTAGGGGGCAAGAGTTCTCTCAACCAATGAGTGAGGGGTTCGGTCAATGATCCCATCGTATTGGGTCGATTCATTTCCAAATTCATCAATTATCGTCGCCCGCCCATGGTCTCAAGCATATCGCTGGCATCGACAGAAATTCCTGATTTCCTTTTTCACAGCCATTAAGGTCTAATTTCAGCGCAACACGGCGGGTTTCGGGCAGCATTTCAGGCGCCTGAATTCGTCGGTCTTTTTCACAAAATCGTTGATGCATTGTGTTACGATTTCAGGACCTTCGCAAGCTCGCAAACCTTGGCCAACGTGACTTTGAAAAACTATCGACAACTTGCCGCTTTTATTTCTCTAAGCGTGGGCTTCGGCACAATCGCCAACGGAGTCGAAGCGGTATCAGTCCCGCAAGGAGTGGACCAATTTCTCAGCAAGCACTGCTTTTCATGTCACGACGCCGATTCGGAAAAAGGTGACATCCGGCTTGATGGGCTCTCGCAATTGCCTCTCGGGGAGATGTTGGAAGTGATGAACCAAATGCAGGAGCAGCTCTACCTCGGTGAGATGCCTCCAAAGAAAGAGAAAGATCAACCTGCTGAAGTCGATCGTCAAAAGATGGTCAGTTGGATATCTGGTAATCTCAGAAACCACAAAGCAGCAAAGTTTGAAGACAAGCTGCGTTACCCGGACTACGGAAATTACATAAACCACGAAAGGCTGTTCAGCGGTGAAATCAAGGACGCGCCCTTCACTCCGGCACGACGCTGGATGGTGAGCCCGCAGATTTTCAAGGAACGGATACTCGACATCTTCCAATTGGAAGGTCGGGACCGAAATCGCCAACTCTATGGCGTCACCAATCCATTCATTTTGCCCGAGCGATCCGGAATTCGCGACTATGACAATTCCCTTTTGGATGGCGGACACCTTTTGGTGATGCTGACCAATGCCGATTGGATTTCCAAAAAGCAGATTCGTGCTGCTCGCGTAAAAAACGGTGAACTCAAAGCGGACGAATTCCCCAACGCCAAAGACAAATGGGCTCCGGGAAAAACGCCTCTAGCTTTAGAGGCTATTATCTTGAATCGGTCGACACCGTCAGATGGTGAGATCATCGCAGCAATTAAGACACAGTTTCAACTCGCCCTGCAACGCGCGGCGAAGGACAAGGAAATTCAGAAATACCTCAAACTCACCCGCTCTTCCATTCAACTGGCTGGCAACACGGAAGGCCTGCGCCAGATGTTGGCTTCTGTTCTCTTAGAGTCTGAGTTGTTGTATCGTGTCGAATTTGGCTCGGGTGAAGCCGATGCCCACGGTCGAACAAAGCTGGATCCTGCGGAAGCCGCTCGCGCCATTTCCTATGCGCTTGGTGATCGAGGACCCGATGCGGCACTGCAAAAAGTGGTGGATGAAGGCCAGTTGATTACAAAGGAAGACTTTGAACGTGAGGTGAAGCGTCTCCTTGCGGATAAGACTTATTTCGCGGGACAAATCGATCCCAAAATCAGCGGTAAGAACATGCGATCGCATGAGACATCGCACCCGAAATTGATCAGGTTTTTCCGTGAATTCTTCGGCTACCCGATGGCGGCAAAGGTATTTAAAGATATCGAACGAAGTGACGGCTACTACCAGAACCCGAGCCGGGGAACCCTGGGAACGCCGGGATTTCTAATCAATGAGGCCGACCGAATCGTAGACTGGCATCTCCAACTTGATGAAGCCGTATTCGAAAACCTGTTAACGACCGAAGACTATTTCGTCTATCATAATCAGGACAACGAGACCGGACACAAAACCATCGCTGAATGGACGGAAGTCTATAACAGACTCAAGGGAACTAATTGGAAAAAGGATCCTGAAGGGGTCGTTAAGGAGCACACTCAATATCTCAAAACGAAAGAATCGCTGCGCTTTCTCGGGCACGGCAAGCAGAGACGCGAATTCTTGAGACACATGTACTTTTGGGGCGAGACGATTGGTAAAGGGCGAACACCGTTTACCACCGTTTCATTTGCGCATGGCTACACCTACAACCATTCAACATTCTACAACCTGCCTCCAACGCCGGGCATCTTTCGCTACGGGAACATTGAAAACAAAAACTTTGCAGGTTTGGATGACGTGGAGTTTTGGGATTACCCGGTCGAACAGCCTTTCAAACTTCCAAACCGAAAAGGCATCCTCACCCACCCCGCCTGGCTGATCGCTCATTCTTCAAATTTCCACACAGATCCGATCAAGCGCGGTCGCTGGATCCGCGAAAAACTTTTGGCAGGCAGCGTACCGGATGTACCCATCACCGTTGATGCACAGATTCCTGAGGATCATCACAAAACACTTCGCGAACGAGTCGAAGCAGTGACCCACAAATCCGAATGCTGGAAGTGCCATCAGAGAATGAATCCATTGGGATTTGCTTTCGAAAATTACGACGACTTCGGTCGCTTCCAAACGCAAGAACCCCTCGAGCACGAAGAGAATATCGTCACTAAGCCCACGAAAAAGAATGGTGCTTACACGTATACAACCAAAGCGATCACCTCAGCAGGTCGGCTTGACGGCACGGGAGATCCTGATTTAGATGGCGACGTAACCGATGCGATAGACATGATTGATCGACTTGCGAAATCCGAGCGCGTTCGCCAGTCAATTATTCGTCACGCGTTTCGCTATTTCATGGGGCGTAATGAGATGCTCTCCGATTCGAAAACGCTAATTGATGCGGATCAAGCCTACGTGAATAACGGAGGCAGTTTCCAAGCAGTCGTCGTCTCGCTTTTAACGTCCGACTCCTTTATCTACCGTAAACCTATCGCCAACTGATCATGAACAACCGAAGAGACTTCTTAAAGCATTCCGTCCTCGGCGCAGGAGCCATGGCATTAGGCCCAGGTCTTTTTGCCAATTCAGGTTCAAACACTCCCAAGCGGTTCATTTTCATGCACCGGGGAAACGGACTGTTTCCAAAATCAATGGTACCTCCGACCTTGAGTCCGCAAGATCTTGCAAGGGAGCAAAAGAAAGAGCCCTTCGAAGTCGATCTCGACAATCATGAATTGCCGGATTGGATGAACCCGCTGAATTCGCACAAGAATGATCTAACCATCCTTCAGGGTTTGTCAGGAAAAATGTGCACCACCGGTCACCACTCCTGGTGTTCAGCACTGGGAGCCTTCAAAGCCAATGAACGCCCGAGTTCAATCAAGTGGGCAACGATAGACTTTGAACTGGCGAAACTGTTTCCGTCTCCGATGGAGCACATCGAATTGGCTTGTTTCCCGACGAGCGGGGGGAATGCCCGAGGCAGTCTTGATGGCATCTCCAAAGGCTTTTCAGCGCGTGGAAGTCAACAACCCAACTACGCCTTCGGTTCACCGAAAGGCGCTATGGAGGAGTTATTCAAATCCGTTTCCAGCAAGAAAGAAGATCAGGTTCAATATGAACTTCAACGCCGACTCCTGGCTTTCGCAGGCGAGAATCAAGCAAGCCTCGCCAAAGAGCTTGCCGGAATTGAGCAGCGTAAGCTCACCAATTACGCAGATTCGATCAATGCGATTCGCGGACGTAATGAGAAGGTCGAAGCCATGGGAGACATCCTTCGTCAGCATGTCCCGCAGTTAGATGAAAAGTATCTAGCCGAAGATTTGAACACACTCGATCGTCAGCGAGCTCATGCGGAGGTGTTGCTATCGGCACTGATTTCCGGGCTCACCAATGTTGCTGCTTTCACCGTCGATGAGTTGGGTCATCCCTACACCTGTCTCTTATACACATCTCCGAGCCCACGAGACCGAGGCTGATCT
>CAJXQE010000065.1 GCA_913058215.1 uncultured Verrucomicrobiales bacterium | reverse complement strand
TCTACACTATCCTCTTCGTCGGCAGCGTCAGATGTGTATAAGAGACAGGGTTTTTTGTTTCCATCGCATCCAGCAGGGAGCGAAGTTTCTTCAGTTCAGTGGGGGAAGCCTTGCGTGCGGAGAGAGCTTGAAGAGCGAGCTCTCCAGTGGCGCCGCCGAAAATCTTATCGGCAAGATGTTTCAGGACATCTCTCTGCATTCGTTCGCGAGGATGACGCGCGGAATACTGGTGGCTCCGCTCGGTTTCGTCGCGGCTCACGAGTCCTTTTTCGAACATGAGCTGAAGCATCTTAAGAGCAGTGGTGTAACCGACTTCATCGTCGCGCTCTTTTGTCATTTGCTCGGCAACTTCGCGAACGCGACAAGGACCGTGATCCCAGAGGATGTTCAAAATGGTCAGTTCGGTCTCGGTAGGTTTTTCAATCCGTTTCGCCATCGTAGATATACTATTTACGAATTTCTTCGTAGATGCAACGAAAAATTTCGTAGATCGAACTCGGAGTCCGGCTCTTCTTTCCTTTGGGACGATCCTGAATAGGGGTGAGTGCCTGTCTGGTTGGGGCAGAGAGCTCGTCCTATTTTGCCAGACTTCTCCGTTTCAGCCAGTCAGTTGCGCGCTCGGTCCACGAAGCTATATCCGAATTGGCAACAGGCCGCATTCCATAACCGTGTCCACCGTTCTGGTAGATATGCAGCTCCGCGGGGACTTTGTTATTTTTCAAAGAGATATAAAGGAGGGCGCTCCCTACAGAGGAGGAGGCATCATCGTGAGTGTGGACGATGAAAGCCGGTGGGGTTTCTTTGGTGACCCGAATATCCTGGAGAATTCTATCGCCCTTGCTTTCGATGATCTTCCAGGGGTAAATCAGCAGTCCGAAATTCGGGAGGAACGATTCTTTATCCACTTCGTCGATGGGCTCGTAGCGTGTTTCGTCTCCGGTCTCGGTCATGAAGATGGAAGAGACCTGGCCACCGGCTGAGAATCCGAGGACTCCAATCTTCTCGGGATCGAGTTTCCATTCGCCGGCACGGGATCTAACGATGCGGGTTGCCCGCTCGAGGTCCTGAAGAGGCCGCAACCAGGCAGCTTCGTCTTCCGGTTTACCTTCGCTGGTGCGGTGGCGCAGAACAACTGCGGTGATGCCAAGAGTGTTGAGCCATTCGGCGGCTTCAGAGCCTTCTTTATCGGGAACGACTTTGGCGAATCCTCCTCCGGGAACTATGACCACGCCAACACCGTTTGGCTTTTCCGGTAAAAAGATATCCATGCCGGGCTTGCGAATATTGACGAGGCGGGTCACCGGAGGGTCTTCTCCCTCGCGGGGAGGCTGGGCTTCCCCTTCGCTGGCAGAGGATTCACCGGGAGCAAGATCAGGCCAGATGAATTCCGAAAAAGTTTCGGCGGTTCCGTTTTGGGTATTAGATGAACTTGCCGTGATTTCGACCTTTGTCTCGACGCAGGCGTTGAGAATCAAGAGAGCTATGAGAGAGCAGGCGAGGGGCGTGGTTTTTTTCAAGATCATCCAGAGAAGAATTATACATTTCAGAGCGGGGCGGCAAAGGTCTTTCCATTTGTTTTCGACTAGTCAGTTTGCCTGTCCCGGTATTCACGGGGCGAACAAGCCGCGATTCGTTGGAAAACGATATTGAGTCTTCGTGGTTCGGAGAATCCACATTGCCCCGCGATTTCCCGGAGGGGAAGGGGAGGCTTTTTATCTAAGAGCGTTTTGGCTCGTTCGATACGAATGTTGGAGAGATACTCATGAGGGGATTCACCGAGCTCGGTTTGGAAAAGTTTCTCGATGTGTCGACGCGATGCGTTCAGTCTCGAAACAAGCCATGCGACATCGATTGGGCTTGAGTGATGGAGATCGATTAAGTCGAGGCACTTTCGCAAAGTCGTGTCTTCCACTGCGACGACCCGGGTACTGTCTCTCGCGATCAGTTCTTCCGGGCTTACGAGGAGGGGCTTCGAAAGTGGCTTCTCTCCACGGATCAGAGAATCGAGAACGGAGGCGGCGAGGTAGCCAACTTCAGCCCCGTTCTGTCGAATGCTGCTTAGAGGAGGTTCGCTGAACTGACAAACAATCGGATCATCATCCACTCCGATGACAGCGAGGTCGGAGGGGACCTCGATTCCAAGGTCTGCGCAGCGTTCCAGAAGAATTCTTGCCCTGTAATCGTGGGCCGTGAAAACTGCCGTGGGTGGAGAGAGCGAGCTCAGCCAATTGCTGAGACCTTCACGATCCAATTTCCACGGTTCTTCTGCAAGCAGGCTGCTTTCAGTTTCGTAGACATCGCAATCATAACCAGCATTGCGCAGACATTCGCGATACCCATGGAGTCGTTCGGAGGAATACCACACGTCCCGGAGGCCGTAGTAAGCGAAGCGTCGGAAATTCCTTTTCAGGAAATGTTCAGCTGCGAGCTTCCCGATCTCCTGCTGGTCTCCTGAAACGGTTGAGATGCGCGGAGTCAGGAGAGAGGTCGCCAGATTGACAATGGGCAGTTTCAGGGAATGTGCGATGGCGACCTGATGGTTGGTTTCCAGCATGGCGATGACGCCGTCCCCTTTCCAGGAGGATAGGCTTTCAAAGGGAAGGGCAGATCCCTCAGGGCTGGAAACAATCTCCCAGGGGCCCTGTTCCTGAGAATAGCGAAGAATCCCGTGGGTGATTTGCTCCGGGTAAGGGGCTCCAAGTTGATAGGCAAGGGCGATTCTTAGAGGGCCCTTATTTGTCGTTGTCTCCGCCATTCTGATTCTCAAACTAATCGATGTGCGCAAAAAAGCATCAAAACTTCGCATAAGGGCTCTTGTGCGAATTTGGTGAGACATGGAAGGTATTTCAATCCGGAAGGTAAAGCCGGTGAAACGCATTAACGATTCATATGGAAAATCAGACAGTCCCTTCGCATCAACTCAAGGCCGGAATGATCGGCATGGGGATGATTTTTGATGAAACCTATGCTCCGATGTTGGCGGCGGCTCGGGAAGGATTGTATGATCCGTCTTTTGGAGTTTGCTCCGTGGATCTGAGCGCGGTCGCAACCCGAACAGGGACCAGGGCAGAAAAATTCCGAGAGAACAATGGTGAGGATTTTGCCTCTTTTGAGAGCTACATCGAACCGGATGCTGCAGGTCAGTTGCTGAACGCGGGTCCTGATTTTGTTTGTGTGGCGACTCCGGATAATCGGCATTTTGATGCTGCACGTGCTGTTCTCGAAGCAGGGAAGCATGTGATCATCGAAAAGCCGTCCGTCCTTTCTCTCGATGAACTGGATGAGCTGACAGCGCTTGCGGAGAAGAACAAGGTTCTCGCAAAGATCGTCTACCACAAATTGTTGGATCCCGATCACAAGAAGCTACGGACTCTGGTTGCCGACGGGGAACTTTCCCATGTGAACAATGGCTACTGCACCCTGCTCGAACCCAAGTCGATTTCCGGAGGTCAGTTTGCTGAGTGGATTAAAGGAAGAAACCCAGGGACTTATGTCGCGGTTCACTACATCAAGCTGATCGACTTTACCTTTGGCGGGAAATTGAAGCGGGTTTCCTGTTCCGGTCAAAGGGGGCTGGTGGGACCTGCGGACGGGCCGACATGGGATTCAACCCAGCTCCGATTGGTCTACGAGTATGAAAGCGGGCGTGAGGCTGCTTTTGATATCCACACCAGTTGGGTCACTCCCGATAACTTTCCGGGTTGGGTGGAACAGGAAGTTCAGTTCCGTTTTGATAACGGGAACTGGAACGGGCACAGCCGTCGACGCGGGGTGGAGTGCACGATCGAAGACAAGACTCCGATGGTGTCGAAAATCTCGATCAACAATCACTACAATGGGAGCTTCCTCGAGCCCTGGGGCGAGAGAAGCCAGCGCGGATATGGGATCGAAGCGATCGAAAGATTTTTTCGCGAAGTTGCGGAAGTGGAATTTGGTTCTGAGGGGACACGCGAAGAACGACTCGCAAAAATTGCGGATCTCACCTACAACAGTCTCGCGGATGATCGGCAAGTGGTCGCAGCCGTTCAATCGATGGAAGCTATCCTGGAACGTCACGCGGCAGGGAAACCCGATTCGGTAGTGAAGGTGAATGATCCGGCAGGCGGACTTGCTCTTTATTCACCCGGTGATGCTACTCCGGAGGTTCTCTACAGTGGAACGGTTTGAGCGATCCTGACCTAATTTCTATTTCAAAATAATCACTACTTTTTCATGACAGCAATTACTCACAATAACGAACCGGCTTCGAATAAAGAACGCGAATCACTCGCTGCGACGGAACCGGATTGCATCCGCACAAAAACTACCAGCATGGCGGTGTTGGCCAAAAGTGCGGGATCCTACCACTACACTCCTGAAGGTCGTAAGCTCGCGGATTTCACCTCAGGAGTCCTCGTCGCGAATCTGGGTCACCATCCAAAACGCTGGTGGAACCGGACCCTCGAATATATGGGCCTCAACAATATTGAAGGTAACAGCGGTTATCATGAAGCTGTCACCTTGACCTCTTACAATGCCACTACCGAAGTTGAGACCGAAGCCAATCGAAGACTTCTTTCCAATATGCAGGCACAGCCGGGCGGGGCACGAATGGAGCAGGTTCTTTGGGCAGCGAGTGGAAGTGAAGCAATTCAAAAGGGGCTCTGGGCGTCGATGGCGCGCCGTCCCGGTGAGGACGTGATCCTTGCGACACGAGGTGGGTTCCACGGTAAAAAGGGACTCGCCGGAGCAGTGACAGGATCCGAGGATGATAAAGAACGAGATCCGCGGGTGCGCTTTATCAGCTTTCCAAAAGAGGAATGCAGCACTCTGGAGAAACGGAATGAGCCCATTGATCTTACAAAATACCGGGAGGAACTGGAAGGGCTGAAGGCAGAGCTTGGAAACAAAATCTGTGCTTTGATCACCGAACCATACCTCGGCGGGGGAGGGTCCTATCATCCTCAGAAAGAATACCTCCAGATGCTGGAATCTTTTTGCCGGGAAAATGACATTCTCTTCATTCTCGATGAAATTCAGGCGAACTTCGGCAGAACCGGTTCCCTGTATGCATTTAGCGAGTACGGAGTGGAGCCGGACCTGGTGGCGCTTGGAAAGGGAATGGGTAACGGAGTGCCGGTTGATGCGATCGTCGGGCGTGCTGACGTTTTCGCGGCGTTAGCTTACGGAGAAGGCTCTGATACCTGGAGTGCGCACCCGCTTGGTTGTGCCGCCGTTCTTGCAACTCTCGATGAGTTCGAGGGGGATGATGACATCATGGGGCAGGCAAAAGGTCTCAGTGAAATTATCGAGGAGAGTTTGGTAAAGCTCACCAGCTTGCCTGCGATCAATGCTGTTCGGGGCGAAGGCACGGTTTGGGGAGTGGAGTGTAATCCTGTCGGGGACATGAGTGCCGACGAAACGGCTCACGAACTCGTTCGACTTGCCTACGAGGGCAATTCTAATGGAAAAGCGATTCATTTGCTGGGACCACTGGCCGGAAAGGTGATCCGAATTGCTCCGCCGCTCACCATGGATCATGGTGAAGCGCGCGAGTATTTCGAAGTCCTCCATGGGATTGCTGCCAGCCTGGGAGAATAAACAGAATCGACGAATGGGGAAGTGTCAGGGGCTAGCGAACAATTTTCGTTGAACCCTTGGTGTTTCGGCGTAGATTTCTTTTGTCTGTCGGATTCGTTGAGCGAAACTATCTTTTTCCATTGCGGAAAGATGCAGTGACTTGCTTGCAGGTCCAACGCCATCACCCCGGAGGTTTTTATTTAAGGTTTTACCAGCGGTCCGGCAGACACTTTCTCATTTTTCCCCTTGGGAGAAGAATTGATTTCACTTCCGAGATCCTAATTCGTTTTTCAGTCCCTGAATGTTGTGTTTGTGCGGCTTGCGTTCGAAAACAATACTGTGGTAAATTCGGAGGGAAGTTGATCTCTTTTCTCATGAAAAAATTACCGATTCTGATTCTCTCCGTCTGTGTGTGTTGGCTTTCCTCCACTGCCTCCGCCCAGATTTCTCTTACCGGAAGCAATGGCCGTGCAGTCCAGTTTGCAGGTATCAAAGATGCCGCGCCGAAGGGACTGGTCGTGCAAATGAAGCCGAATGCGAAAGTGATCGGAATTCCCTGGGCCAAGTTGGATCTCGCTGCTCTGGAGAAAGATAACAACAAGATCTACGTGGCGTACCTTGCTGCCAAAGACGGTGAAACAATCCCGCTCAATCTTGGGACTTACGAGGATCCCAAAGAGAAACAGATTGCCATGACCAATGAGCAGGTCAGAAAGAAGAATGGCTGGTATGAGTCCAGCATCAGTGGCATCAAGTTCAGACTTCAATTGCCGGTGGGAACTCCCCGGGGTGTTCTTTTGGTGGCTCACGACGACCGCGGGAATTCAAACCGGATGATTATGGGAATGCAGCAGGGGGAAGGAAGATGGGGGCAGTTTCAAAACAGGCATCGCTTTGCCTTGATGACCTATTTTTACGAAACCAAGATGAAGCTGCCCACTGACATGGATGATTTCATTTATGCGGATAAAAAGAGTGGGCAGGCGCTGCTGGATTCGCTGACAAAAATTGCGGCAGAGGCCGACAAGCCCGAAATTGCCGACCTGCCTATTGCCATCTACGGATTCGGAAAAATCGGTGCGCCTTTTGCTTACAACTTCACCCAGTGGAAACCGGAGAGAGTTGTGGCAGCAACTGTAGGGAAAGGGGCTTACTACACCGCAAAACCAACGGAGGAGTCGGCGAAGGTTCCCATGTTGCTTCTCTACGGGAAGTATGACAACACCGCCGCAATCTTTGGGTCGGACCGGAGTCATGAAGTGGTTTTTAAAGAGTTTGCCAGTATGAATCCTCTTTGGGCCTATGCCGGTGAGTTTCGCGGGAAAAATGATGATACTCCTGAGTGTGATCACGTGGCGCAGGATTTTCTTCATAAGATGATCGAGATGCGTGTTCCAAAGCTTGCACCGAAACCAAGGGCACCGAAGCCCGAAGAGAAGCCCGCTGCGGACGGTGATAAACCGGATGCTCCAAAGGGGGATGATGATCCCGAGCCGGAACCCGAACCTGAGCCGGAAGTGCCAGCGATGTTGCCTTTTGACGAGTCCGAATCCTATGTGGGAAACATCGAAACGGCGAAATACACGCCCATCAAAAAAGATGCAAACGGGGTGATTGAAGAGGGGAGTACCTGGCTGCCGGGTCGTGATTTCGCCCGTCTCTGGAAGCAGTTTGAAGAAGGGGAAATCGAACTCACAATAGGCGAAGGAGAATAATTGGCGCATAGCCCGATTGCCCGGGCGCACCCTCTGGAATTACTGGTTTGGGAGATATTCCCGTATCGCGGTGTGCCGTTTCCAGCCTGTAAGAAGGCCGTCTCGTTTATTTCGGTCGCCGCATCCGGCGTTTGCTCTTACTGAGTAGCAAAATTTCGAACACTCAGGCGAGAATGGCGTCGACTCTGCGTTTCTCCCGCTCTTTCGGGCCAAGCCCGGTCTTTCCTCCCATGGATTCGATCACAGTGTTGTAAACATCAATGCCTTCGGATCCGACGTCCATGATCTGCCCGGTTTTCAACCTTCCACTGGCACCTGTCATCGCATGGAACACACCGGAAAGTTCACGTTTCACATCGTTGTGCCTTCCGTCACCGGACTCTGTTGAAATCGTGATAAGAGAATTATCAAGAATCGTCCTCCCGTTTGCTTCCAGGCAATCTTTGCTGTCGAGACGGCTTAGAAACCAGGCGATCTCGCGCATCTTCATGTGAGCGTGGGCGCGAAGTTCTTCGTTCTTTTTATCCGGATTAAATCTGTGCCAGTACTCGTGGCTGCATCCTTTTGAACCGGTGGCGTTGAGGTGTTTACGGTCATTGAAGGAAAAGACTTTCCGACCGCCGTATTCATAATCACCGGTAAGCCGGATCCTCTCACCGGCAGCCAGGAAGGTGATGGAGCCAAAGCGCGTGCGATCCATTTGAATAGCAGTGGCGTAAAGGTCGGCCATCAACCTCCACTCGTCGGTCAGCTGTTTCAGAGTAATGTCGATTCCCTCGCCGCCTGGATCAGCCTGACCACCATGGAGAAGTTGAGATCGATCCGGAAGCGGCGGCGATCCCTCAGGTCTTTCCATTTCAAAAGCCCGTTGCTCAAACTCGCGAATTCGATCGAGATGATCGGTTACCCTGGATTTTGAAGCGCTGCCAAGAGGGGAGTTGGGACCGGTGTAGAATTTGTATTGTTCGACAACGGAATCGAGAATACTGCGTTTAAGCCGCTGCTTCTTTACGTCATCATTGCTTCCGGCAAGGCGGAGCGTCCCGAAAACGCGTTCGAATAAATCGCGCGGCCTTTCCTGCATCGTCGCGGCAACGGTTCCGTCATCGTTGTAGCTATGGACATAGCGACTGATCCGGCTCCTTCGGAAAAAAGTGCCCCCGACCAGAGTGGGAACCATTCCGGGAGGAAGTCCGTCCGGGTAGTTTGCTTTTCGAATGACTTGATCAATCGAAGGCCCGCCGGACTTCGCCTCCCCGTGCGGGGGCTCGGCAGTGAAAGCACCGGAAGCGCCATCGAAGTGGGCGTTGATTCCTTTTTCATCACAACGGACCTGATCGACATTTCTCATGATGAGAAGCTTGTCAGCCAGTGGTTTCAGAGGTTCCAGAACCCCGTCGTAGCCTTCTGTTTGAAGCGGGGCCGGGATACCCAGGCCGAAGAAAACATTGAAAGCCCGAACCGGAGCGGCGGACTGTGCTGCAGCGGCGGCACTCGTTAGCATCATCTCCTCAAGAAAAGGAAGCCCGATGGCTGCGGATCCAATTCCCCGTAACACGGAGCGGCGACTGAGAGGAGAACGTTTCATATCAAATCGTAGTTAATTGTTTCCTTACTGATTGGGCTTCGATGTCTTCGTTTTCCGGACCAGATCACTCAATGCGATTGCGGTGATAACATCCACGTAAGTGCCACCTCCTTTGATGGCTCCGGTATGGATTTTCTCGACGGCTCCCGCATCTCCTGCTGAGAGCGGACGACCGAGAGCGAATTGGGTCAGTTTCCAGGTAATTGATTCCCGGACGCGATCACTTTTTGAAAGGAGATTCATCAGTTCGGCGGAATTCTGATACTTGACCGATTCTGCCGTTCCCGGGAAAAGGATTTCCCCATCGTTCCGAAGCTCATTGCCGTGTCGGTCCTTCGCATGGAAAGCTCCGATTCCGTCGAATTTTTCCAGACCGAAGGCGAGAGGTTCAAACTTCGAATGACATCCGCCACAGTTTTTATTGCCGATTCTTTCAAGCGCAATGGAACGCTGAGTCAAGCCGGGTTCTGATGGCACCGGAGTAGTGTCGACGCAGGGGGGAGGAGCCTTTACCACTCCACGCAAAAGATCGTTCATTACAAAAAGCCCGCGTGTTACCATGGACGCTTCATCTCCACCAATCGTGAGAATGCTCCCCTGAGTAAGTAAACCACCACGGTCCGGATTTTTAGAAAGATCGTGTTTGGCAATTGCCTCACCCTTGGGGGGAAGCCCGTAATGTTTCGCGAGAGCCGGAGTCAAAAATGTCACCTGGGCATTGAGGAGATCGGAAAGCGGGCGGTTTTCATTCCAGACGACTTCTTCAAAAAAGGAAAGCGTCTCCTGTTTCATGTCCGAAGCGAGTTGGTCATCCCAATCTGGAAATTTACCGGGGTCGGGAAGCAGATTTTGCAGTCGTCCCAGATTCATCCAGTCCTCTGCAAATTGAAACGACTGCTTGCGAACACGCGGGTCATTCATCATCCGTTTCACTTGTTTTGCCAATTCGTCGCGATCGGAAAGGGATCCGTTCTCCGCTGCGTTCATCAGTTCTTTGTCAGGACGATCACCCCAGAGAATATAGCTGAGCCGGGATGCGAGGGCGAAAGGCGCAGTCGGCCAATCTGTACCATCTCCCTGTTGAACTTCGATTCGATAAAGAAATCGCGGTGACTGCAACATGGCTTCGATGACCAGGGCAACAGCATCGTCGAAATCTCCGCCGGCGCTGGCAACAGTGGTCGTGAGTCCCCGGTAAGTGTCGACTTCGTGCGCTTCGAGAGGACCTCGCAGCATCCATTGCCCCATTTTTTCGATGAGTGCCCGCATCACGTCATCCGTGAGAAGTCGTTTCGACGAAAAGCGTTTTGCGAAAGCCGGGACGTCTATCTCTTCGACAATGGCTCCGGCAAGATCACTGTAGGCGCTGATGTGTTTCAGATCGACTCCGAGATTGTAAGCGGTATTGGAGAAGCCATCCGCTCTTAGATCTATCGGAATTCGCTTGTTCGCCTGTGCTGAAATGTCGACACCGGTGGTGCTATTCACCGTGGCGATATACTCCGGTGTCGTAAGACGTTGAATCCAGTTTTCGTTCGCCTGATTTCCATGGACATAAAGTGCCGGATCAATTTGTGCGAGCGACCATTTCGCTCCGCCGGCGATCCATTTTTTGACCAGTGTTTTTTCCGCGGCAGTCAGGGACGGGCGGTCTTTTGGCATTTCGTCACTTTCGATGGATTCCCAAAGAAGGCTGTCCACATGATTTTTCGGGATCAGAATGCCATCATCCGCGAATGACTTTCCATGGCGGGAGAGATCCAGTTTCCCTTTGTTGGTAGATGTGTCGTGACACTCAAGACAGTGATTCGAGAGAAGCGGCGCGATCTGGTTTTCGAACAGCTCAACTTGTGGATCGATCTTCGCTTTTGTCAGGGAAGGAGAAGAATCTGCCCCGGGGCCTGCTTTAAAATTCTTTGCGACTTCTGCGGAATTTAGATCACGGCTGTAAATCGCGACCAGGTGGAAAGTGCCCATCCAGGGGCGACTGAAATTGAGTTCATCTGCGAGGGCGAGGCGGAATGATCCATCCCAGTTCACGGTGGAACCATCGACCTTTTTATCGGCGACCTTCTTTCCATTGATGTAAATGGTCGACTTTCCGGCGCGGCTTCGGGTTCCCACGACGTGAGTCAGTCCGGTTTTGGCAGTTCCGCCCTGTGAACTGAGCGAAGGGGTTCCATTTTTCCCAGTCTTTGTGGTTCGGAAACGGAATTCAAATTTCTTTCCATCCTGGCCGAGGGTGAAATTTCGTTCGTTGCTGTCTTTCGACAAAGTGAGAATCCGTGCAGGTCCGGCCTGACTGGTATTGGCTGGAGTGATCCACGCTTCTGCAGTGATCGCTCCAGATTTCCGAATGGCATCGATTAATTTTTGGGGAGGTTCATCCGTTCTCAGCTGCGTTTTTCCGGTGATCACGAGTGAGCCGTCACGGACTTTGACAGGCTTCGGGTTTCCGATTCGAAGGTCGGCAGCTTTTCCCAGACTGGTTTTGTTTTTTACGATAGTTCCTTCGGTGCCGCGGAAGTCATAGAAGACCTGCAGGCCCGAAGAAATACGTTCCTGCCCTTGTGAAGGAGTGCAGCACAGGAATGATGCTGCAAGCAGCGGAAGGAGTTGGAAAAGTCGAGGTGTCATTGCGGAGAGGAGCAACACCTTCGAATGTGCTGAAAAATGTCCGCAGAATCAAGCTTTCCTTTGTGGCGGGTTAAAGCTTTTCCGGTTCCTGAAGCAACTGGCTGATCCGGTTCAAAAGACGACCGGCCGCTCCTCCATCGAGGATTCGGTGATCGAAGCTGAGAACAAAATTAGATTCCGTTTTGGGAACAAATTCTTCCTTTTCCTTATCCCAAATTGGGGACACCCGCCCGGCCATGAGTCCAAGAACCAGGTTTTGTTCAGGAAGGGGAATGGGAGTCGCGTCGGTGATTCCGAAAGGGCCCACATTTGTTACAGTCGCAATTCCGGTGCCGATAGCTGCAGGCGGTAGTTTTCGGCTCTGACCGCGCTTGACGAGCTCTTCGTAAGGCAGGGTTAGATCTGAAAGCGTTTGATCGTCGCAATTTCGGATAATTGGCACGAGAACTCCGTCTTCGACCTCGACCGCAAATCCAATATCAATGGAATTCGGGTGGACGATACGGGTTCCGATCAATCGACCCGCCACTGCCGTGTTTTCAGCAATGGCAATTGCGAGAGCACGGATTGCGTAAAGGGTGACACCCGGTTTCGGATTCATGGAACGCCGATGATCCAGCACCTGGTCCATAATCACAGGAACCGATACGGTTGCGAGCGGACGACTCCAGCTTCGGCGCATCGAGTCAGCGACCGCAATCCTCATTGGCGAGGCGGCAGTCATCTTGTTCTGCTCCAGTTCGACTATGAATTTCTCAAAATCCTCAACCGTAACGCGACCGCCGGCTCCGCTCCCGGCCACACCGGAAAGGTCAGCCTGGTTCAGACCCAGTTCCTCCATGCGGTGACGCATTCTCGGGCTCAGGTAAACGGTCGAGCGGATTGGAACAGGCAGTCCACCTTCAACGGTAGGTATTACAGAAGGAGCCTCGTTGTGATCAATGACATCCGCTTCATCAATTGAGAAATGGAGATTCGAATCCTGTTTGTCGCTGGACTCTTTGGCTTCATCCCTGGACCCATCATCTGAGTCTGTCGGCTTCATCAGGCCAGCTTTAGTCGCTTCCTCTTCTGTAGCATCGATATAAGCCAGAGTTGAACCGACGGCATAACTGGTCTCCGTTTCGGCGACAATTTCAGAAATCGTCCCGCTACACGGAGTTGTTACTTCCATGACAGCTTTGTCGGTTTCGACACTGAAAATATCTTGATCCGCCTTCACCTCGTCCCCCGGGGCGATGGGAATCTCCTTAACAGTCGCCTCGGCAATGGACTCACCGAGTTGGGGCATCAGAATGGGAAATCGCGGCATATCTGGCTTTTGTATAGGACTGTAAGCGTCAAACAGGTAAAGTGCGCGGATTCTTTCCGCTCTATTTTTGACAGTCTATCATGTCCTTTGGTTCGTAGTATCCATACGGTGTTGAAAAATGATCGCCCTGCAAGTTTCCAAACTCAAAAAATCATACGGGGCCGATTCGGTCCTTGCGGGGATTTCTTTGTCCCTGAAAGAAGGGGAAAGGGCTGCATTGATGGGGCCTTCAGGCTCTGGAAAGAGCACTTTGCTCAATTGTATAGCAGGAATTGACCGCTCGGATAGCGGTGAGATTTCAATTTCCGGTGAGAAAATCAGTGATTTTGATGAGAACGCACTCTGCAAAATGCGTCGGGAAAATGTCGCTACCGTCTTTCAGTTTTTCCATCTCCTGCCGACTTTGAGCGCAAAAGAGAACATTGAATTCCCGATGCAGTTGGCTGGCTGGGAAAAGGAGGCGGTTGCGAACCGTGTTGAGGAACTCATCGAGGAAGTTGGTCTGGATCATAGGGCAACCGCGATGCCTCATGAGTTGAGCGGCGGTGAAATGCAAAGGGTTGCGATCGCACGGGCACTTTCGATTCGTCCGAAACTGATTCTGGCCGACGAGCCGACCGGGAATCTGGACTCAAAAACCGGCGAGGACATTCTCAATCTTCTTGAGTCGGTGAGTAATACTTACCGAATCGCCATGCTTCTGGTTACGCACAGCAAACAGGTAACCCGAATTTGCGATAGGACCCTGCAGATGAAAGACGGCCGAATCATCGGTCAGGAGGAATTGTCCGATGGAAACTCCTGAAGAACACCCGGCAGCGGTTGTTCGCTTGCTTTGGTCCCGGGTAATCTGGCGGCATTGGAGGAGGGAAAAGAAACTCACCGCAATATTGGTGGGAATCCTTGCCCTCGGCGTTGCGGCATTTCTCGCCGTTCACCTTGCCAATAAAGCGGCCGTCGCGGGATTTGGAATATTTACGGATTCGGTTTCGGGTGAAAGCGATTTGCTGATTCGTCCGAAAGCCGGCGATTTGAGGGAAGGGGTCCTCAGCGAAATCCGGGAACAAAGCGGATCGCTTCCTGTGGGGATTTTTCCGGTTCTGGAAGTGAGTGCCGCGGACCAGGCGATAGGATCCAGAATGATGTTTCAATTGGTCGGAGTTGATCTTGTAGCGGTTCAAAATGCCCCGGAATACACCGAAGGCACAGACGCTCCTCCGTTTATCGACGGAGGTGTGGAAATACTCGGGCGGTCAGACAGAGGATTCATCAGTGAAACTCTCGCCCGGAAAAGAAACCTCGAAGCGGGTGATTGCTTACCGATTTTTGTTAATGATAGAGCCGTGGATCTCGAGATTATTGCGATACTCCAGGATTCCCCGCTCCGGCCCGGCGTTCCCGAAGAAATGATCCTTATGGATCTCCCCGGTTTGCAAGAGCTAGCGGGACGAGAAGGGTGGATCAGCCGGATCGAAATGCGGGTTTCTCCCGGTAGCGACTACAAACGAAACCTGGATGGTTTGTCTACCATTCTGGAAGAGAGGGGAACTGCTGACTACTTTGTCGAAACTCCGGAGGCAAGAAAGGAATCGGTCACCACCATGGGTTCAGGATTTCGTCTCAATCTGACAATTCTTTCCTCACTCGCTTTGCTGGTAGGAACCTATCTGATCATGCAGGCGATGGAAGCCGCGGTGATCAAACGCCGGAGTGAGATAGCGATCCTTAGAGCGCTTGGAGTGACACCGGGGCAAGTGCGTCTAGCCTGGATTCTGGAAAGTGTAATCCTCGGGAGCATTGGCAGTTTGCTGGGGGTAGTTCTGGGCTGGTTACTTGCCGGGGCATTGGTTGGGGGAATATCTCAAACGGTCAACACGCTCTACTATCGGACCACGACAGATTCGATCACCCTCAGCGCTCTGGAGATCGGTTTCTCTCTCAGCTTCGGGATTCTTTCTTGTGTCGTCGCAGCTTTCGTTCCTGCCCGTGAAGCGGCGAATACGCCTCCGGCTCTTACGATGAAAAGTGGAAGTCAAAAGGGTGGGCTTGCTATGCTCCAAAATATTCCTCTGGGAGTCACTCTGCTATGCGGAGCGATCCTGTGCGCGCTTCTGCCGCCCTATGTGACGAACCGGGGAGTGAACGTACCGGTGGGTGGCTATGTAGCCGCTCTATTTTTTGTGCTGGGATTCAGCATCTTGTCAGGACTGTTGTTCTCTCCTCTGGCTCGCATACTTCAGAAGGGAAAAAGGAATCCACTTCGGCAATACGCGGCCAGTCAGTTTCGAAAAACCGAAGGGCGTCATCGATTGACGGCTGCGGGACTGGCCGTCGCGATTGGGATGTCTGCTGCGATGGGGATTCTCGTGGCGAGCTTTGATACCACTTTGAAGTCTTGGATCGGACACCTCTTGAAAGCGGATGTGTATGTCTCGGCACCGGGATCCACATCGATTACCAACGAGAGCACAATATCGAAAGCAACCTGGAAAGCGGTAGAGGCAATGCCGGAAGTCGAGGGTCTGGATGTTCTGCGTCGATACAAGCTGGTGATCGATGGAAAAGAGGTTTTCCTCGGGGGATCAGAGTACAATCAAAATTCGGATCGGTTCCTTCGTTTGATATGGCTTCGCGAGCCTGAGAACGACGGCCCACTTGGCCTGGTGGAGAAGACTGAAGGCAGGTTTCCCGCCTATGTGAATGAAAGCTTTTTCAGGAAGTTCGGACTGACGAAAGGGGATCAATTTTCCCTCCCCACTCCGAAGGGGGAAAAGCCAATCGTGATCAGCGGAGTCTACGCCGACTACGGCAGCGAAACAGGCGTTGTGATTGTCAGCAGGAAGAATACGCGAATTTGGTTTTCGGATGATTCGATTTCTCAAATGGCGGTTTATGCGGGAGAGGGAGTGGATCACTCAGAGTTGTCGGCGCGGATAGGGCAGGAGCATCCATCCTTGAACGCCCGAACCAATGCCAGGCTTCGAGCCGAGTCGCTCCGGATTTTTCATCAGACTTTCTCGGTGACTTATGCACTCGAAGCAATCGCTGTGATCATTGCGGTGACCGGACTTGGTTTGGCCCTGAGTGGATTATTGATGGAGCGTGCGGCAGAGTTGGAAACGCTTAAATCGCTCGGTGCAACGAGACGGGGCATAGCCACGGCTGCTGCCTGGGAAGGGGCGGGGCTTGCTATTGTCGGATTGTCAGGAGGTTTCCTCATGAGCGGTGCGCTGGGATGGCTACTTATTTATGTGATCAATCCACAGAGTTTTGGCTGGACTCTCGACTATGCGATTCCATGGAAGTCACTGGCCGGATTGTCAGTGTTGACCATCACTGCTGCTGCGGCGGTCGCATATGGAGTTGGGTTTCGCTACGCGCAGCTGAGATATGATCGAGTCGAATAATGAAACTTAAACGATTCAACCCTCATTGGCCGTCGATTCAATCCTCCTGGATTGCGCTGGCTTTATTTTCTCTCTCTGGAATTGCAGAAGAAGCGGCACCCCGATTTTCAATTCCGCAGGAAAATCATCAATTCTCATTTCCTGAAGATCATGGCAGCCATCCAGATTTCAAAATTGAATGGTGGTATCTGACGGGGCACCTCTTTTCGGGAGACGAGCGGTTCGGGTTTCAGGCAACATTTTTCCGGCTGGCACAGAGTCCCGAAGATATCCCTGAAGGGGAGCTTTTCGGAAATGAGCAGATCTACATGGCTCACATGGCGATATCGGATGCGTCTGGAAAGCGCTTCATTCATGAATCGCGATTCAACCGGGGTGGATGGAATGCGTTTTCGAGGATGGGCAAACTCGATGTTCGAAATGGAAACTGGAGTTTGTCCGGTTCGGAATCGGAGATGATGCTGACCGGCTCGATTCGTTCAGAGGCAGCATTTTCACTCACTCTAAATCCTGCCAAATCTCTGGTGGTGTTTGGTGAAAATGGAGTTTCCCGAAAAGGGGCTGCTGAGGAAGCTGCGAGCTACTATCTCACTTTTCCAAGAATCGATGCAAAGGGAACGCTGCGAATTTCCGGCCGCGACCTTGAGGTGAAAGGAGAAGTGTGGATGGATCACGAGGTTTCCAGCAGTCAGTTGGATAGAAATCAGGTGGGCTGGGATTGGGTCAGTATTCAGCTTTTCGATGGTCGCGAAATCATGGGATACCTCTTGAGAAACGAAGACGGGTCTGTATCAGAGTTCTCGAAAATCGTCTGGATCGACGAGGAAGGGAATCTCACCAATCAGTTGGCGGAAGATTTTACCTGGATTCCCGGCGGGGAGTGGGAGAGCCCGAAGACAGGTGCTGTGTACCCTATTTCTCCCAGCATAGAAACAACTGATCCAAAAACAGGGGATAAGCTTGTCCTCAAGGTCCAGCCATTGTTCCCGGAGCAGGAGATGGCCGCAGCGCCCGGAGGTGTGAGCTACTGGGAGGGCGCTTGTGATATTCTTGACTCCACACAAGTGCTGATCGGCAGGGGGTATCTCGAGCTGACGGGCTATGTAGGGGATTTGGCGGAACGTTTGCGGTAAGAGATCGCGACGGTTCTTTCAGGGCCCGGTTTCCAGTTCAAGGTGGTGGGATGGAAAGCATTCTGGATTTCATGATGCAGCGGGAGGCCGGTGAAAATTTTCGAATTCGGGCGTTGGAAACCGGGTGGCTTTCGCTAGAGTCCCCTCATCAAAGCGGCCTTTTTACAGATCTATCGAATTGCGATTCTGGTAGCGATTGCCTGGCTGATTCGGGATCATCAGGCGACTAGTCGCGCCCAGGGGGATTGGCCGATCAATCTCGCTGAGGTGAAGGCCTTTCTCCCGGATGCCAAAAAGTTGAGGGCTGATGCTGCGGCACCATTTGGACTGAAGGTTTTGGGGCCGAATGGATCCCAAATCGGGTATGCTCTTCGCACGATGCCAAGGACGCGCGATATCGTTGGATACTCCGGACCGACAGATGCCTTGATTGTTTTCGATCAGGAGACTCAAGTCGCCGGCGTATCGATTCGCCACAGTTATGACACCCCGAGTCATGTTGAAGATGTGAAACTCGATCTTCTGTTCATGGAGAGTTGGAATGGAAAGACCCGGGAGGAAATTGCAGCGATCGAAGATCCCGGTTCCGAAGGGATCTATGCGGTATCCGGTGCGACCCGGACCAGCGAGGCGCTCATCGAAAGTATTTCCAGTCGCTTGCAGGATGATCCCTTGGAGAACGTATCGCGCCCGCTTTCGTTTGGTTGGAAAGACATATGCCTGCTGTTCTTCTTACTCGTCGGCTGTCTCTTCGCATTCTGGAAAAATGCCAGCTTTCAAAAATTTCGATGGCTCTACTCTGTTCTTACGATCGGTGTGCTCGGGCTGTGGATGGGCGACCTGATTGCTCAATCCCTGATGGTGGGGTGGATGGAAACCCGGATTCCCTGGGAGGCAACTCCCGGGCTTGTGCTTCTCGTTGCTGCTGCATTTGTTATACCGTGGTTCACGAGGCAGCCGGTATATTGTCAGTTTATTTGCCCTCATGGAAATCTGCAGCGCTGGACGAGAAAGGTTCTTCCCGCGAAATGGAAACTTCGCTTGTCGGATGACAACAAATTCATTTCCCGCTGGATTCCTCCGATGCTTTTGGGCGTGGTTTTGCTGGTTTCTTTCTGGCAATTGGATTTTGATCTTGCGGGAATTGAGCCCTTCGATGCGTATTTGCTGGGAGGCGCGGGACTCGCGACGATTTTTGTCGCCGTCATCGGCTTGTTGATTTCCTTTTTCATTCCAATGGCCTATTGCAAGTTCGCCTGTCCTACCGGCTGGTTACTTGAGTTCGTGCGCAGGCGTTCCGGAAAAGGAAAGTTTGGCCATCGAGACTGGATGGGCGCGGGACTTTTAATCCTCGCGGCAGGCCTGCATCAGGGGTGGTTTTCGATATGAGGTATTTGATTCGAACAGGTGGAGTTCTTTTGGTTCTCTCGATTTGTTATCTCTTGTTGGCTGGTCCGGTTCAACAGAAGCAACTCAACCGACGCGTGAAGACACTCCTCCTGGATGTGCAGGAAGGGTTGCAGAAGTATCATGTGGAGGAGGAAGTGTATCCGAAGGAAATGATGTCCGGTCGTGAACTGATTCCATTTCTGGCGGAAGGTGGATTTCTCGATGAAAAGGTTTTGAATCCCTGGGTGGAAGATCTTTACGTCAATACTGGTGAAGTGGATGACTGGCTTCGCTATCGGACAGATCAATTGGCTGAGACTTATGAGTTAAAAGCCCTGGTGCCCGGAAGCGATGGTGTTCACTTTCGTTTGGACAGTGTCGAGAATCATTCGCTGGAAGAGCGTTAGAAATACAGGATGAATATTTACGAGTTTAATCGCAATGCGTGGAACCTTCAGTCTGATGAGGGATGTCGTTGGAGTACCCCTTACGACGACGAAGTTTTCGCCCGTGCCAAAGACGGGGACTGGTCCGTAATTCTCACTCCAAACCGTTCTGTTCCGGAGCACTGGTTTCCGTCTCATCCCCGACTTGATGGAGTGAAACTTTTGGCTCTGGCTTCCGGAGGCGGGCAGCAGGTTCCCATTTTTGCTGCAGCAGGAGCAGAAGTGACTTCGTTTGAAGGGTCGGATGTTCAGTTGGAAAAGGACCGCGATACTTGCGAACGGAATGGTTCGAGCGCGGAGCTTGTCCACGGGGATATGGCGGACCTCTCCTGTTTTGAGGATGGGTCTTTTGATCTGATTTTTAATCCTGTCTCGAATGTCTTTGCTGCTGAGTTGCAGCCGATCTGGAATGAATGTGCGCGGGTGCTGAAACCGGGGGGGCGATTGCTTTGCGGTTTTATGAATCCGGCCTTTTTTCTATTCGATCATGAAATCGCGGAGGAAACCGGAAAGATTGTCGTGAAGCACAAGCTTCCGTTCTCAGACATGGAGCATTTGAGTGCGGAGGACCTGGAAGCACATCTCGAAGCGCAAGTGAGTCTGGAATTTTCTCACAGTTGGGAGACCCAGATCGGAGGCCAGTGTCAGGCCGGTTTCTCGATCATCGATTTCTACGAAGATAGCTGGGACGACGAATCGACCGCGCTGAATCCGTGGTTGCCGACTTCGGCCGCGACTTGTGCCGTGAAACGTTGAATTGCGAAAATTCAGGAAAGCCCGTTCAGCGGCCCTGTGCTGTCGACAAAGCTTTCGGTCTCGATGTTCATCGCTTGAAGCATGGTGACAAAGAGATTCGACATGGGCGTTTTGCTGTCGAACTTCAGAAAGTGATTGTGTTTCAATCCCAGTTCTTTGCCGCCTGCCAGAAGAAGTGGATAGTTCACGTTCTGGTGAGTTTTGGAATTACTGGATCCGTAGAGCACCAGTGTGCTATCGAGCAGATTGCTTCCGCTGTCCCCTTCGGGCGTGTCTTTCAGTCGTTGCAGAAAACGGGCGAGATGTCCGGCCATAAACTGATCAAATTTCCCGATGTTTTCAGCACCGCCTTTTTTGCCTGCCTTGTGAGCGAGGCCGTGCCAGTCGGGATCCAGTCCCAGGATTCCGGGGAAAGTGCGGGCGCGAGATGGACCATAGCTACCGAGTTGGAATGAACTGATCCGGGTGATGTCGGTTTGATAGGCCAGAAACAGCAGATCATACATTGCAGTGAGATACTCTTCCGGAGCCTCCGGGTTGGCATCAAGAGCGATGGACGAAGCATCGACTTCGGGAAGCGGGATGTTCAGCCACTCCTGAGCACGATCGACTCGCTGTTCGACATCACGAACCGAGGTTTCAAATTCCTCCATCTTCATCTGATCCGCTTTTCCCAAATTGCGTTTCAATGATTTGGACTGATCAAGAACAAGATCGAGAATGCTTCCTGAGTTTTCGAGCCGGGCGCGGTTGTTCTTGCTGGCATCGTCCTGTCCGAAGAGTCGTTGGAAGATCAACTTTGGACTTTCAAGGGCTGGAATGGGTTGACCCTTCTCCGAATAGGAAAGCGTCGTGGTTCGGGTCCTCGGTCCGACACCGCCGTCGGTGGAAAGAGTCAGCGAAGAAAGACGGGTCTTTTCTCCCAGTTCTTTTGCCACGTATTGATCCAATGAAATCGTATTTCGATACGTTCCCTGTTCCAGATTGTTAGCTGTAAGAAATGTATCTCCGGTATCATGGCCGTTCATCGTCCGGCACCGGGGATGAGAAAGGCCTGAAAAAATAGAAACGTCATCCATCAAAGGCTGGAGCGGTTGGAGAACGTTTGTCAGCTGATAGTCTTTTCCTTCTCCAGTCGGGAACCATCCCCACTGTCGGGCGGGATCTTTATCTGAAGGAACAGCAACGCCAAAGGGAAACATGACGCAGCACAAGCGCTTCGGGAGACCGCTGCCTGCGCTGATTGGGGAAGCCGACGCAGTGGAAATCATTCCCTCCAACCAGGGGAGGGCTAGGCTGGCTCCGGCTCCGCGAAGTAAAGTGCGACGATTGATGTTCCAGGGTTTCTTCATGAACGTGTCAAACTATGCTGAAAAAGATCACTTTTTACAAGATCCACAATGAGGCCGCGAAGACGGAAGCCATTGGATTCAAAATTTTCGGTCAGTTCCTCGATCGTCTCGCGGTCACCCAGATCCAGAGAGCGACCAAGGGCATACGTTGCGAGCCGCTTAACAAGGGAGCGTGCAAAATGTTGTCGCTTCTCATTCAGCAAAAAGTTTTTGAGGTCGTCTGCGCCCTTGAGCTTCTTTCCATCGGGAAGCTCGGTAAGCGGATCCAGTGCCGGAGGGGAGTGGACTTTGGATTTTTTCCCACCTGATCGAATAGGAGCCACCGTTCGAAACAGTCCCGTTGCATCGTAGTTCTCCAGAGCGATTCCCCAGGGATCGATATTTTCGTGACAGCTTCGGCAGGATTCTTTTTCCCGATGGGCAGCCAACTGGTCTTTCAAGGTCAGACCGGTGAGGTCGGCCTGTTCAGGATCGAGTTCTGGAACATCCGGTGGCGGGGGAGCTGGTGGCGAATCGAGGAGCCGATCCAGAATCCAAACGGCGCGCTTGATCGGGTGTGACGATTCTCCATTGGAATTGCTAAGCAAAAATGCCCCTTGCCCGAGAATTCCTCCGCGCTGGTCTTCTGTCGTGAGCGCGACGCGTTCAAACTCGGCACTTCGCGGGCGGTTGACGAGCCCGTAGTGTGTAGCGAGTGCGCGATTTGCCATCGTCCAGTTCGAATCGATCAATTCAAGGCAACTGAGATCGCCCCGTAGAATTTCGCCAAAAACCTCACGGGTTTCTGTTTGCATTGCGGTCTTCAGTTTGTTGTCGAACTCGGGAAAGAACTCAGGATTCACCGCGACGCGATTTAAAGCATCGAGGTCAAACCACTGATCCGCAAAGCGATTGATGAACTCGCTGCACCGGTCATCGTCCATCAGGCGTGCAGTTTCTTTTGAGAGGCTGTCAGGATCTCTCAGCTTCTTTTGTTTTGCCAAAGCGTGAAGCTTTTCATCGGGGGCTGTGCTCCACAGCAGGTAGGAGAGACGCTCGGCAATGGCGAAGTCGTCGCGGGTATCAATCAGGTGGAGAAACCGGGGCGAAACCAGAACGGAGGCAAATGTTTCTTTCATCGCCTCAGTGTAGGAATCTGACTTCGGTCGGATTTTAGCGAACAGCTGGAGATGCGGATCGATTTCGCTGTTCGAGACGGGGCGGCGAAAAGCACGGCCAATAAATGACTCGAGGTCCGCCCGGGCTCGTTCCGATTCCGGGAGTTTGGTATGCTCAGGATTTAAAAGAGCGAGATGCGAAGGCGGCGGCCAGCTTGCCAGTGATGGTGCCACAAATTGGACAGATGCAATCTCGATATCCGGAAACGGTTTGGTGGGTGGAGAGGGAAGTTTGGGAACAGGAGCCCCTTTCTTTTTAGGTTTAGGCAGCGGACTGGCATATCGCTTGTGCGGATAGCGCAGTTCCTTTCCTTCCGCGTCGACGAAATCCAACATGACGATCACGCCGTTGAAGTCGACGTTCTTTCCAAATCTGATTTTGCCGGCCTGAGGGAAGTCTTCCATTCTTCCCCGGAAGGTATAGGTCTGAGGCTGGTCTTCCAGAGGCTTGACTATCACCTCTCCAACTAGTTTTCGGGGAACGTGAATGATCCCCGGGACACAGCCGAGCCACACTTCCATCTTTGGGTAGCCATGTCCGTCTGGAACTTTTGCAGAGGCTGCCACTTTGATTTCAAATTCCCCGGTTCGAGGGAAGTCGGGAATATCGAGGACGAACTCGGGATTCACTGGAATCGCCCCACCATCTTTCTTTTTCGGGAGGCGGCCCGTTGCGGATTGGGAAGCTTCCGCGGAAAAAACCTCCGGCTTCGCTCCAGTAACGATGGCGATGTCGAGAGCTTGTCTAGCCACCGCCAAATAAGTTTCGATTTGAGTAGGAGACATTTCAAGGGTTCGACCGTTGTTGAGAAAGCCTTCCGGTGAAGTGGGTTCAGGTGGCAACTCTCTTGAAAAATCATATTCGATTCCCAGCAAGTCTCGCATCGTGTTTGCATATTCGTAGCGGGTAAGCCGACGGGAAGTGACTCGGCCGCCGGCATTTCTCTTCGCAGTAGCAAAAGCATTGAGAGAAGCGTTGAGCCATTCGGTAAGGACCTCGCGTTCCCCGGCCGTCAGTTGGTGTTTTGCCTTGGCCGGCGGCATCTCACCCAGGTTGATCTGGTTAAGGGCATCATGCCAGGTGTCGACGCTTCCTCCCTTGAGGAAGTCGGGACTTATGGTGTCGAATCGAATATCCGCTTTTTGTTTTTCCGGACCGTGACAGTCGACGCAAACTCGTTGGAGAATGGGTTCGATCTCCTTTTCGAAATCAATTGCCGCCACATTCTCAGGAGCTCCGTTCGCAAGAAGGAGGCAAAGAATCAGCCATTTTATTGACGATGAGTTCACTAATTAAAAATGGACGGCTTTTCGAGATGGGAACAGAGGCGCGAACAAGGCTGGTCCTCTCACGGATTGATTAGCTTTTGCAGCACTTCTTTGATCGGTTTCTCCATGCCCGGATTCACCCAGCACCAGGTATTGAGATTGTGATCATTCTCCTGCCAGTGCATTTCGAAGGGAATGTAGCCGGGGGCGGATTCTCCGTATCCCGGAGTGAGTAGGAATCGATCGGGCGCGAGAGTTTGGGCATAGAGTTGGTAGTCCACGTAGATTTCCCCGGGAAGAAGAATGATCTGTGCTGCTCCTTCGTTGACTGTGATCGAAGGTACATCAATTTCGGAGCCCACCGCTTTCACACGATCCAGCCAGCTCAAGCCCAGTGAAGCGATAAGATGAGACCGTGCATCATCCTTTTCCGTGATCGTTTTCGTTAAAGCTTCTCTCGAAAATTCAGGGGAGGTTCTAGGCATCACTTTCAGCTTTTCATTTTTGAACGAAATCGAAGAGAGTTCCTGCCTGGTAGTCGATTTTGAAGCGGACTTCATTCCCTCGAGTAAGCGTTTCGCCAGAGCTGAGCGATTGTCAGGATTTCCGTCATTGTATTTTCCAGCTGTCACGTTTCCGCTGCAGCCGCTGGCGTAGATTTGAAAAGTGTCCGACGCTTCTTTCTGAAGCATCGTTCGCGCGAGGCCGGGAAAGTCGGCATTAATTTTTCCCGTTCCGTAGTAACTCATGGGATGAGTTGCATAGACGCTGTAGGCGAGGAGTTTCTTTTCTCCGTTCCAGAAGCTGAGAGTATGAACGAAGGGATCAATGGTTCCTTCGGGAGCGCGTTGGGCAGTGAGGATTTTGCAGGCGCTTCCACGGTCATACTTTGGAGTGCCGTCAGGAAGGAGGTAGCGACGATTGGAGGCGATGTTTTTAACCTTCGCCTTGCCGGTGCCGATGTGAGTGACCGGCTGTGGATTTGCCAGTGAGGTCGTGAGAGCGGATACCACTCGACTCACGGCATCTTCCCGGAATTTCTGATCAATTACCTGATGCTCAGATCCAAGCTCTCTTAGGGCCCGCTCCGCTCCAAGATCGTCAAGAGGGGTGTCGTGCTGATGGATCGCGGAAACAAGAACCCGTTCCCGGGTGGTTCCTGCCGCTTCGGCAAGTTTGTCGCGCCAGTAGTCGTAGGATTCATTTCGAATTTCAGACCAGTCCACTGAGCAAACCACGAGAGGTTTCTGGTCTTTTGCCAGCAAGACAAACCCTCTTGCTTCAAGGCGGGTTTCAACTGCTGTCGACTTCTTAAAACTCCCGGTGAAGAGCATGTGGCCGACGGGTGGCGTCACATCAGCCTTGAAAGTGGAGACTTTGAAGTCTCCGCTTGCTGCCTGCAATGGGGCGATCAAACATGTCAGTAGAATGGCAGCAAGGGCGGATAATCTATCGGGGCAAGTCATAGGATTTTTCTCGGTTGTTTTGAACAAGATGAAAGAACTCAAAGATGCAGAGGGCAGCGTATCAATAGCCAAAAATCGCATTGCGTATAAGAAGGGCCAGGAAGTAGGCTCCCAGCCCAATGACAGGGCAGAGCAGGGTGAGGAGGATTTTCTGCCAGATTTCCAGATCGTAAAGAAACCCTGCAATTAGCCAGATGGCAAAGAGTGCGATAATCACTGAGCCGGCGCCCATTTGGATTCCTTTTGAAAACATCGCCATGGCGAAAGGACTGACGACAGCGGCGACGCAACCGAGTGCAGTAGCTCGCCACCATTCAATGTCAGCGCTATGTCGGGCCATGATCCATAGCGCCAATTGCACGGAAAGAATGCTTAGGATTATGGCGATGACTGTCGCCAGGTCTCTTCTCATCATGATGACCCGACTAGTGAAATAGAGGGATGAAAAAAGAGTGGAAAGCATAAAAAAGCGTAGGCAGTCTGATGGGATTGTGTCGAGAAGGAATCTACTACGCCATCGTGATTGAAGCAGGCGCCGTTTTGCCGTATGGGAAAGGATCACGAATTCGATGAGCGACACACGACCCAACATTCTCTGGCTTTGTACCGATCAACAGCGCTTCGATACGATTCGCGCGCTGGGAAATGAGAGGGTAAGCACACCCAATATCGACCGGCTATGTGATGAAGGTGTCAGTTTTACGAATGCCTTCTGTCAGTCACCGGTTTGCTCACCGAGTCGTGCCAGTTTCCTGACAGGTCGCTATCCCCGGACGACTCGCTGTCGGCAGAACGGTCAGCAAATTCCATCCGACGAGATTCTTCTTCCGAAAATGTTTGCGGATGCGGGGTATCGCTGCGGCCTGGCCGGTAAGTTGCATCTCGCATCCTGCTCTGAGCAGAAAGTGGAGAAGCGAACGGACGATGGTTACCATGACTTTCACTGGTCGCATCATCCGCAGCCGGACTGGGGTGAGGAAAATGCTTACCAGGCGTGGTTGCATCGGCAGGGCAAGACCTGGGAGGACCTTTACAATCAGCCGCCCTCAGGTAGTGGTTTCTGGAAGAACGGGATTCCTACGGAGTACAATCAAACGCATTGGTGTGCAGAGGAGACAATTTCATTTCTAAATGAGAATCAGGAGCAGCCGTGGTTTTTCAGCTTCAACTGCTTTGCGCCTCATCATCCATTCGACCCACCCATGGAGTTTCTGGAAAAATACGACCCAGCGGAGATGCCTTTGCCGAAACGGCGTGATGGAGAGCTGAGGGACAAACCTACCTTTCAGCAACTGGATTCGGAATGGGCCCATAATTCACCGGGTGAGTTTCATTCGGGGGCGATGACAGATGATGATCGTCGTGAAGTCTGTGCGGCCTACTATGCGATGTGCGAACACGTTGATTATGAAGTGGGACGAATTCTCGATGCTTTGGAAAAATCAGGACAAGCCGGGGACACGATCGTCATCTTCATGTCTGATCATGGCGAAATGTTAGGGGATCACGGGATCTATTTTAAAGGGCCGCACTTTTATGATGAAGCTCTTCGAGTGCCGATGGTAATGAGGTGGCCGGGTAAGTTTCGGGCGAGTGAAAAAGTGGATGATCTTGTCGAATTGCTGGACATCGCTCCGACTTTGCTTGAGGCGGCGGACATCTCTCCTCCGCCGAATCGATTGCAGGGAAAATCACTGATGAATCTTCTTAGCGGGGAGAAGCCCGGTGGAGTTCATCGCGAGTCGGTTTTCTGCGAATATTACAATTCGTGGACTCACGGCGACGCCTACGGTTCGATGCTGAGAACGGAGAAGGAAAAGATTGTCGTGTATCACGGAACAGGGCAGGGGGAATACTATGATCTGGAGAAGGACCCTGATGAATTTGAGAACCGCTTCAACGATCCAGACCTGTCTCTTATACACATCTCCGAGCCCACGAGACCGAGGCTGATCT